>JAHDII010000067.1 GCA_020630895.1 Saprospiraceae bacterium | reverse complement strand
AAATAAAATACAAACCATTTTATTAGGAAAAGATGAATTTTATTATCCTGTTAGTACTCGAAATAAATTATTTAAATTAAAAATAAATCAGCCTTATTTTCTTTTTGTAGGAACTATAGAACCTAGAAAAAATTTATTGACATTATTATCTTCATTTGAATTATTTAAACAAAAAAATAGAAATAATATTCAATTAATTATTGTAGGCGGAAAAGGATGGAAAGATAAAAAAATAAAAAAAGCATTTGAAAATCATTTATATCGTAAAGATATTTTAGTTGTAGGATTTAGAACCAAAGAAGAAATAAGAGAATTATATTCTCATGCTATTGCATTAATTTATCCTTCTTTTTATGAAGGTTTTGGTTTTCCTATTTTAGAAGCTTTAAGTTGTGGCACACCTGTTATTATTTCTAATACTTCGAGTATGCCTGAAGTTGGGGGAACATTGGCATATTATTTTAATCCTTATAATAAAGAAGAATTATTTTTATTAATGCAAAAAATAATTTATTTAGAAAATGAAATTGATAAAAATGAATTAATCCAATATACTAATAATTTTTCATGGACTCGTTATGTTGAAATATTTGAAGATGCTATTTCTCAATAAAAAAAGGGCTATCTAGTTTTATTATCTAGATAGCCCTCTTTTACAAAATAATAGATGGTGATTAAATTTTTATAACATTAAATGTTTGTTTGAAACCATTATTATTTATAAATGTAATAAAGTAAGAACCAGAATTATATCTTTCTAAATCTATATATTCAGAATTTACACCTTTATTCAATTCGATTACTCTATTTTCGATAAGTTTTCCTGTAGCATCTGTTACAATAACTTCAAGAAAATTATCTATTTGACTATCAATTTGAATATTTACATTTCCTTTTGTAGGATTAGGATGCATAGAAATTTGGTTCACTAATATACTCTTACAATCTGCATCAATCAATAATATATTTGAATAACTATAAGAACCATTGAAATCTATTTGCTTTAATCTATAATAATTTTTAGCACTTTCAATGTTTTTATGTACAAAAGAATATGTATTCATTTCACTGCTTGTTCCATTTCCTAAGATATTGCTTAAAGGAGTGAAATCTTGTCCATTAGTACTATATTCAATAATAAAATGACTATTATTTTCTTCTGATGCTGTTATCCATTGTAATTCTATATTACAGTTATTTGATACACCTTTAAAAGATATTAATTCAACAGGTAATGATGTAGTAACAAAACCTGCATCAATATTTACTTTATCTTCACTTAAAGAAGCTGTAAATACTGGAGTTTGTTTTGTTGCAGGATCACTATCACTATCATTGGCATCTTCAATATCAGAGCTGCTATTAGTTTCTTGTAAAGTACCAGAAAGGAATACTGTTCCATCAGTATTTGAAGTTTCATCAAAAATAATGTAGTAGTCTCCTGGTGTAATATTATCAAATTGATAATATCCATTTCCTAATGTTGTAGTGGTTGCTACATAAGCACCTCCACTTGTGTATAAATCAACTGTTACACCTTCTAATAGAGTTTCTCCTCCTTCTCTTGTACCATCATTATCTATATCATACCAAGTATAACCTTGAATAGTAGCTTTTTCAGCAAAGCCATAATCAAAACCATCATTCCTAGAACTTTGACCTTCTGTTAATAATGTAATTAAAGCATTTCCAGATACATCACTTGCATCAGAATCATTGATATCTGTAGTAGAACTATTACTTGTATTAGCTCCTGTATTTGAAAGCGTTAATTCGTATGTTTTAACAAAAGGTTGATTTAAAGCAACACGTACTTCATAATTTCTATTCGCTAATAAAGGTTGCTCATTATAAAGAGTTTCATCATAGCAAACCGTTAATTCTGCTGCATGTTCTGGATATTCATCAAAGGCTTCCGTTTCTCTTTCATCTGTTCCTGTAATCATGAAAACCATGCTATTTCCAGAAGCCCAATCACCTAAATCAACAATTTCTTTTACAACTGGACCAAAGTCGCTAGTTAATTGTAAAGGTCCTCTTTCCAAATTAGCAGACCAATCTGGTACGGTCCATGTTCCAGTAGCTGAAGTTGGAGTCCTAGATGAAACATCAAATTGAGTAGATGTAAATGCAGGAGCTTTAGCTATAAGTTCTCCTTTTATAGTCACTGTACAAGCACCAGAACCAACCGTACTGTCATCATCAGAACTAAATTGAATATTTGCACTATTAATGGTCGCTCCTTGAGGAATTTTCACATTTTGGAAACGAAGTCCTACCATTTGCTGCGTTGTTGCTCCATCAAAACCTAATTCAATATCATAATTAGTTCTGCTAACATTTCCAATGGTACTAGGATCTGAATGTGTTAATCTTTCTTCAACATCATCATATCTATCTGTAATTTTAATTGAAACACATTTGTTAGATGTGTATGAAATTAATTCCATATTTACATTTTTATATCCACCAAATTGATAATAGCCATTGGCATCTGTTATAGCAGTTCCTACAATTGCTCCACCATTATCCATATCGTGAAGAGTTACAGTAACACCTGAAATACCTAGCTCTCCAGCATCTTGGATACCATCAGCATCAGTATCTTTCCAAACGAAATTACCAATTGTAGGAGGAATAATAAGACCAGCATCTATATTACTAATGGTTTCATTAGCTGCTGGAGTAACAGAAGGTGTTGTACCATCTGCTGAATTTACATCACTATCCATAGAATCGTTTCCTCCTTGGTCTTGTAAAGCAATAGTTACTGTAGATTTTGGTTTAAATACAACTTGGTATGCTTGACTGTGTTCTAAACCAGCAAAAGAATATTCTCCTAAGCCATCAGTAAAAGTAGAAGCAACAGGTAAACCATTATTATCTAATAATATAACCTCCACTCCTGAAATTGGATATTCTCCAGCATCTCGAACACCATCATTATCTAAATCAGCCCAAACCATACCTTCAATTGTAGCAGGATCCGTTGGAGCACTTTTTATACCTGCATCAATGCTCAAATTTCTTTCTCCTCCTTTTAATGTAAATATATCTGAATTCCCTGAAGAAGCATCTGCATTTGAATCTGTTAAATTATCTCCAGTATTAAATGCACTAGTATAACACCAATCTGTAGGTATAACAGCTAGTCCTGTAATAGGATCAATGCCTGTAATTGCAGAAATATCAAAATGAACATAATATGTACCATCTGGAACGGCATCAAATAGATAAAGACCATCACTACCTGTAGTTTGAGTTGTCCCTACTTGAATATCATCTCCGCCACCAATGGCACCATCTAAACCAACACTATATAAAGAGACTTGAACTCCTTGAACTGATGGTTCATCATTTTTGTAATCTCCTATAGCATTCAAATCATACCAAATAAAATTGCCTACAGTATTAGCTATGAAAAATCCAAAATCAAATGACGGATATTCTGTTGGATCTCTAGGATCGTCTATTCCTGTTACTGTTCCTGTTGTTGCAGATATTTCAGGATATCCATCACCATTTAAAGATGCATCAGAATCATCTAAATCTAAACCTCCTCCAATTGCATTAGGATCATTTTGAAGTGTTAAAGAATAAGCTCCTAAAACGCCTAAATGATCCATAGGGTTATCTAATCTAATTAAATAAGTTGTGCTTGGATCTAAACCATAGAAAGTATAAAATCCATCTGCATTAGTGATAGTTGAATCTATTTTAGTTGTTCCTGCGGCATCCCATAAACTAACTGTTACATTTTCAATCCCTGCTTCGCCTGCATCTTGAATACCATTTGCATTTGCATCAATCCATACTAAATTACCTAAACTTGTTTTAGTACTCAAATCAATCATTTTTAAACCTACTTTTATAGGTTCAGAATCTAATAACCTGTTAGGGCTACCATTATTATATACACCTCCAAAAGCAAATGAATTCCATGAAATAGCTCCACTATTTAAAACGTCGCCTCCACCTGAACAATCAGGAGTCGTACATCCTGGAGGATTTCCATTGATGCGAACATTTACAGTTATTTTTAATCTTTCTCCTGGAGCAAATGGAGAACTAGGTATAAATTTAAAAGCAAAAGAATTGGCTCCAGTAGCACTAGTCCCCCAAGGCGTTGAAGTACATCCTGTAGGACCTACAGCAGTATTATCTGCAATTAAATCATCATAAGTTGTGGTAGCATTTATAAAGCGACAAGGGTTAGTTGATGTTGAGTATAACAAACCTCCAGAAATATCTGCTGTAAGAACACCATCCCATTCTTGACTTCCATCATTCCACCTTTCTACTACAATGTCATTAACCAACTCAATTTCCCAATCTGAATCACGAGTACCCACTACACCTAATATATCATTATCACCAATATGGGGTAAAATATCTACCACATCTAATTGAGTAACATTAATATTACCTGTATTTTCTATAAATAATTCATATGTTCCTTCCCCTTTTATATCAGTATTACCTGTATTGGGGTATCTACTAAAATCAGAATCTAAACTCCCTTTTACCCATTTAGAAGATGATAAGTCAGAAAGAGTAGGTACAGTATAAGATACTACATTTCCTCTACAAATAGACTCTGTAAAATCACCATCTCCATCTAAATCGTATTCATCGATAATACTTGGCCAATATGCATCATGTTCTGGTCCTGTATTTCCACCACCATCACAATCGGTAAGTAATGCATTTGCAGGAAGTATTCCCATATGCATATTTTCTATAACAGTACCTGCTACAGTTCCAGGTTTAATTGATGCTGTATAAAATATCCAAATTTTTGGTTTTTCTGTTGTATATGGTGGTAATTTACAGGCTGGGTCAAAACTCCATTTTAACAAAGTTTTACCTGTCCCATTCCAGTCTTTTTCAATTGTCAATTTTGGTGTCCAACATTCTGGAATAACATATGGATTATGTGTATCATAAGACCAATCCGAATCTCTAATATCCATTACCCACCAATTATTTCCAGAAGGAGAGGGATCGAATTCTAAATTTTCATCTAACAAATCAACTATTTCTAAATTTTCAACCCAATATCCTCCTAGTTGATTACCTATTTCTAACCCAAAGGCTAAATCACTAGGACCTAAGGTAATGGTTTCGCTTAGAACTGGAGGAGTGCCAAAATCTGAAGGAAGAGTTGGATAAGGAATGTTAGGTGCTCCAATAAGTCCTTTTTCTAAGGACACTAAAGGTCCTGTTTCTAAAAATGTTTCTTGATCACAAGCTGTACCAATAGTAGGTTCTGAAGCGGTTATGCAATTAGAAATTGAAGTATTGGCTAAAGGTTCAGTCCAATTGGGTAAGGCTGTACCAGAACCTCCTGAAGTATAATTGACAGTCATTCCATCAAAAGGATTTGTTTCAGGAGCAGATACACGTAAAGCATGAGAAATATCTTCATTTGAAGATAGGGCAGCTCCATCTATCGTCCATTCTACTGCAGTAATATTAAAAAAAGTTTGATTTGGAAAATCTGGATGAGAGACAGATATACATTCTAAAGCACTAGCAGGAATTTCTGATGGAGTATTTAATGTAGCACTTCCTGTTCCAAAATCCCATATCGTAAACCATTCTCCACTATTAGCACATTGAATTCTTAATCTTGTATAGCCAGAAGTTCCAGAAGCAGCACCGTCAATAGCTCTATCAACTACATAAACAATAGTATTAGGAGAAATATTATCTACAACTGTATAATTTCCAGAATGAGGGGGAAAAGTCAAATGATAACTAGCATTAGCATTAATTGTCCATTCCTCATTACTTTGTGTTTTGCTTAATACCGCAGGTGGTGCAGGTATAGTAGGACAAACAGGAGCATCTGTCGTTAAATTAACATCTATTGAAGATGACGCAGAGGCTCCATTATCTGCTGAAATGGTAGCTGTATTTGTATAAGGGTTACTAGCGGTTGTAGCCCCACTATCACAAGCGAAACGAGCTTTAACTATTACCATACCTGTTGAGCCAGCATCTAGTTGTCCATCTGGGCTACCTGGAGTTTGTAACTTCCAAGTAATGGTATTTCCTAAATTGGAAGCAGCTCCTACCTGTCCTCCTACTGAGGTATAAGATACAATTTCCATATCTGCGGGGAGTGCATCTTGGATTTGTGTGTTGATACAGTGTTCTGTTAATGAAGCACACCTATATCGTATGGTATAGGTGAATATTTCTTCTGGATTAGGGGCAGCATTATTAACATTTTTACTAATGATTAAGTTAACGGCCGTTGGTCCTTCACAATTACTGTTATTCGCAAATAATGATATTCCTAGAAATAGAAATGTGATTATTTGTAATAAAATTTTAAAGTAGATAGAATGTTTCATTATTTATTTAAGATTGAGTTAAAAATATTTTGAGCATTAGGTGCTCTATGGTGAGAGAAGTCAAAAGGAGTGCCATAAATCACCATAAAATAATGATTATTTTGTGTTTTGTGACATTGTATTTGTTTGTTTTTTTGCGGTAAGAACTTTTGTAAGCTATTAGTTTAATAATGATGTGATAAAAATGATAATAATTGTTGCACAAAATTATATGAGTCCAGGTTGTTTACTGAATAGCTGATAAAATTAAAACAAAATAGTTTTTTATCCTGAAATTTGTTTTTATGCTGTTGATTATTAGTTGTTTATATAATAGTTGATAATTGAATGAGATTTTGGGGTGCGTTGATAATCTCAGATATTTAAAAGATTTTAATATGAAGAATATCACTTAGTTAAACTATTCATAATTAAATATTAAGAAATTATTAAAGTATTTTTTACTTTCATTTGCATGATGAATTAGGAAAGAATAGGGATATTTTAAAACGAATAGAAAGAGGTCATTCAATCTTTTTATTGAATGATAGGAGAATTAAAATCAAGAATTATATAACTGATTATTGATTATTCTGCTTCGGGAGCTAATACTATTACTAATCCATCTAATTCTTGGGTAATAGGTATTTGGCAACCCAAACGACTAGTTTCATCATCAACAAAGAAAGCTTGATCGAGCATATCTTCTTCATCTTCTGACATTTCAGGAAGATCATGATCCGATTGGATATAACAATGACAAGTAGAACAAAGAGCCATCCCTCCACAAGTTCCTTTTACAGGAAGTTCGTAAGATTTACATACTTCCATCAAATTCATATTCATATCTGTAGGAGCTTCTAGAGTATGTTCTTTTTCTTCTCTATCTATAACTGTTATGGTAATTGTATTTTCCAAAATTCGTTTATTTTAAAACCCATTAACACCATTCACTGTGGTGTATTTAAAACTCAGTTTTTTATCAGGGTATATATATTTAAAAGCAGATTGTACCATTAAAGTTCCTTCGTGAAAACCACAAAGAATCAACTTCAATTTACCAGGATACGTATTAATATCTCCAATAGCATAAATGCCTTTTATATTGGTTGAATAATCAAAAGTATTGACTTCAATAGCATTTTTATCAATATTTAATCCCCATTCTGCAATAGGGCCTAGTTTGGGAGCTAGTCCAAATAAAGGAACAAAATGATCTGTTTTCTTCGTAATTTCTCCTTCTGTTTTATGTTTTATGACTACTTCATTTAAATGACCATTACCATTTAAACCTGTTATTTGTGCTTCTGTAATTAAATTTATTTTTCCTTCTTTATTGAGTTCCATCACTTTTTCTACAGAATCTAAAGCTCCTCTAAAACTACTTCTACGATGTACTAAAGTTACTTCATTGGCTACATCTGTTAAAAAGATAGACCAATCTAAAGCAGAATCTCCTCCTCCAGCAATAACCACATTTTTATTTCTATAAAATTCAGGATCTTTAATAATATATTCTACACCTTTATCTTCAAAATCTGTAATATTAGAAATAGGAGGTTTTCGAGGTTCAAAACAACCTAAACCTCCAGCAATAGCAATGACTGGAGCAACATGTTCTGTACCTCTGCTAGAAGTTAATTTAAAACGCCCATCTTCTAATTTTTCAATCGTTTCAGCACGTTCTCCTAAAGTGAAACCCGGTTTGAATGGAGCAATTTGTTCCATCAATTTATCTACTAATTCTCCTGCTAAAATATCAGGATAACCAGGAATATCATAAATAGGTTTTTTAGGATATATTTCAGACAATTGTCCTCCTGCTTGTGGTAAAGAATCTATAAGATGACAACGTAGTTTTAAAAGTCCTGCTTCAAAAACTGTAAATAAACCACAAGGACCAGCACCAATAATTAATATATCTGTTTCTATCATTTTATCTAATTTCGCCGCAAATATACTGCTTTATCTACTAACAAACTATTTTTTAAAAAGTTAGATTAAAGACGTTTGGTATTACTTTTTTGAATATTTTCGTTCTGAATGAAAATACTTTCTTAGAAAATTTAAAATTATGAGAAATCTAAAATATATATTATTACTTCTTCTTCTCTTTCAAATATCTTCTTCATTTCGTCCTAGTAAAAATAAAAATCCTTTTAAGGAGATATTAAAAAAAATGATTCATTTAGATGGAGGAATTTTAATTACAGGTCAAAGTTTACCTTATTCTGAAAAAATTTTAAAAGATACTTCATTGCTAATGAAAAATGATTGGGAAAAAAAGAAAATATCTTCTTTTTTGATCAGCTCAACAGAAGTTACCAATGCTGAATGGCGATTATTTTTTAATGCACAAGTCAAAGAATTAGGCTATAAAAAAGCCAAAGAATTATTTTATCCAGATACTTTATGTTTAAGAGGTTTGCCTTATACATATGGAGAACCTTATGTTTCATCATATTTTTTGCATCCAGCTTATGATGATTATCCTATAGTAGGAATTAGTTGGTATCAAGCCAATGCCTATTGCAAATGGTTAAGTAAAAGAGTAGGGGAGTATTTAAAAAATAAAGGAATTGATGAAACAGTTGAGTTTCGATTGCCTACCGAAAAGGAATGGGAATATGCAAGTATAAGTTGGTCTTTTTATAATTCTAAAAAAATTAAAAAATATTCTTATTTTTATAAACCTCATCTTTATGCTTCTTCAAAAGGTATAGGAAAACAGGAATATAGTTTTGCTTTTGATTTTTCAATTAGTAATTTTAATGATCCAGAAGGAATTGTTTGTGGAACAATAAGAGATGAATATAATAATATTATGAAAAAAGGGAGACGTTCTTCGGATTTTAATGCTCCTGTGCAATCTCATAAAAAGAATAAAAAAGGAATATATCATATTATTGGAAATGTTGCAGAATGGACTTCAAGTGTTGGAACATTAGATTCTATTTCAAATTTATTTACTATTGAGGATACTCCTGAAACTATTTATAAAGAAATAACAAAACAGTTCAAAATAGATTCATTAAAAAAAGCAGAACCTCATAGGGACTTTAGCTATTTAAAATATTGGGAAATGGATGCAAAATGTATTCATCGTGATATTCAACTTTTATATCGCTATCAAGAAAATAGAATTGTAAAAGGAGGTTCTTTTGCAGATCCTTATATTT
Source organism: Saprospiraceae bacterium (assembly GCA_020630895.1). Taxonomy (GTDB): domain Bacteria; phylum Bacteroidota; class Bacteroidia; order Chitinophagales; family Saprospiraceae; genus JAHDCE01. The sequence goes on along the minus strand of JAHDII010000067.1, from coordinate 4,000 downwards.
ATTTAATTCCTTCTACTAGAGAAATTCAAAATCCTAATACACAATCTATGAGAATTGGTAGTAGAATTGTAATGACCTATAATTCTAATTTAGAAAAATATTATAAAAAATTGGGGATTCAAAAATAAACAAAAAAAGAGATTGTTTCTATGAGAAACAACCCCTTCCTTTTAAACTTACATTAAAACTATATATTTCTTAATGTTCAATTTTGATGATTTGACGTGTTTCAGATGAATTTTCATTGCTAATATTTACATAATAGTATCCTTCAGGTAAAGAAGAAATATCTAATTGTATTTTTGAATCTTCTATTGTTTTAGATAATACTGTTTGTCCTTGTACATTGTTAATACGAATATAATGAGTCAAATTTGTTGATAATGTAGCTTCTACAATAATATAATCTGTTGTAGGATTTGGAAAGATATTCATTTGAAAAGCATTGGTCTTTTTTTCATTTAATGTTATAGATACAACATCTGAATATTCATAAGTATCATCTAAATCTACCATTTTAAGTCTATAATAAACGATGTTAGAAGATGTTTCTATATTTATATCTTCATAAGAATAGTTCTGAACCGTTGAACTGTTATGATGAGATTCTACTTCAGAAATGTTTGTCCAATTCGTGCCATTTGTACTTTTTTCTATTTCAAAATGTGAACTGTTTTCTTCAGTAGCAGTAGTCCATGTAAGCATGACATCATTATTAGAAACTTTCGCATTAAAATCCATTAATTCTACAGGAACAGGTACAAAATCTACATTAGCAATTTGTACAATGTGTCCATTAGCATTGCCACTAGATATTCTAATATAATAGTATTTGCTAGGATCTAAAGAGATGCTTGAGTAAGCAGAACTAATAGTCATGTCAATGGTAGCATTTGAATAATCAGAATGGTCTGATTTGTATAATTTTACAGCAGCATTACCATTTATTTTCTTTACATACAATTCAGTAGTAAATATGATGTTGTCTAATAACCAAACATCAAATTCTTGGTTACTTTCTCCATGTAATAATGCATTACTATGAATTACAGTTTGTGTACCAGCATCATTAACAAGATTATTGACTTCTGTTTCATAATAAGAAACAGGAGTTTGTGCATTTGCAATAGTTGTTAAAGTGATTAAGGCGATAAAAAAGACATTGAAGGTTTTCATAATTAGTGGTTTTTAATATTTCAAATATTTATTTTTTTATTATTGTTAATTCAAAGATGCGGCAATCTCTCCCTTCTTATTTGGGAAATGAGGTGAGCTGTTATACAAATATGTTGAATGAAATCACGAATCGTCGAATGGTAGGAAAAACAAGGTGAATGGTAAAAACTTGATCCATAAAACAAAAAAGATGGCTTCTTTTAGAAACAACTTTTGATACAGCGTATTTATATGATGCAATTTTTTTTAGGAAAACAAATATTTTATGCTAGACTTTATTAATTTAACGTTTTGAAAATAATTGATAATAATGAGTCAAAAAAATACCTGGAAAAATTGGGCTGAAACTACAATCTGTTATCCCTCTGAAATTATTTATCCTGAATCAGAAGAAGAAATTGTTCAAATTATAGAAAGAGCTAAAAAAGAGCAGAAAAAAATTAGAGTGGTTGGAAATGGACATTCTTTTACACAATTAGTGGCCACCAACTCTATTTTAATTTCTTTAGATAAATGGGAAGGAATTATAGAAATTGATGATAATCTAGTAACAGTTCGTTCTGGAACAAATATTAAGAATTTAGGAGAATTATTGTTTCAATATGGTTTAGCACAAGAAAATTTAGGTGATATTGATGTACAATCTATTGCAGGGGCTATTTCTACAGGAACACATGGAACAGGTATTCATTTTGGAAATTTAGCAACTCAAATTGAAGAAATTACTTTCATTAATGCTCAAGGAGAAAAAATTACTTGTTCTGAAAATCAAGAACAGGATATTTTTAAAGCGGCTCAAGTTTCTTTAGGAAGTTTAGGAATTATTACTCGTTTAAAATTGAGATGTGTTCCTAAATATAAATTAGAATTAAAAAATGTAAAAGGAAATTTTTCTGATTGTATGAAACAATTAGAAAATTATAAAAAAGAAAATAGAAATTTTGAATTTTATTATTTTCCTTATACAGAAGTTGTGCAAATGAAATTTTCTAATACAACAGAAAAAGAAGTGAAAGAGGGTGGGGTAATGAAATTTTTAAATGATATTATTTTAGAAAATGGAGCGTTTAAATTAGTTAGCGAAATAAGTAGAGTTTTTCCTTCACAAAGTCGTCGTGTAAGTCGATTATGCGGTTCTTTAGTGGGTGAATCGGAACGTTGTGCATGGAGCCATAAAGTATTTGCAACGGCACGTTTGGTTAGATTTACAGAAATGGAATACAATATTCCTATGGAGCATTTTTCAGATTGTATTCATGAAATAAAAAAGAAAATTGAAGATACTCAATATGATTTACATTTTCCTATCGAAAATAGATTTGTAAAAAAAGATGATATTTGGTTGAGTCCTGCTTATGAACGAGATTCTGCATATATTGCAGTACATATGTATAAAGGAATGCCTTATAAAAAATATTTAAAAGATATGGAAACTATTTTTGAAAAATATCAAGGCAGACCCCATTGGGGAAAACTTCATTTTCAAACGCCTGAAAAATTAAAAAATAGTTATCCTATGTGGGAACAATTTCATAACATTAGAAAAAAAATGGATCCTAACGGATTATTTATGAACCTTTATTTAGCGTCTATTTTTGGAGAATGAAAATATTATTATACACATCAAAATATAAAAATGATTGCATAAATATTTTTAAAAGTAATCAGCCTAAATATTTTGTAGATGAGGAATTAATTGAGTTTACTTCTTTTTTAGAAACTCAATGTGAGGAAAATTATTTTGTAGTAGAAAAAAATAAAAGAATAATTGCTTGTGGAGGAATTTTTAAAAGTAATAATAGAAAAGATATAAGTGGTTTGTCTTGGGGAATGGTACATTCAGAATTTCATCAAAAAGGAATAGGTAAAGAGTTTACAATTTTTCGACTTCAATTAATTTCTGAAAAATTTCCTGATGCAATTCCTACCATTAATACATCGCAACACACTTTTAAATTTTATGAAAAATTAGGATTTGAAATTACTAAAATCACTAAAGATGGTTTTGGAAAAGGTTTAGATGATTATGAAATGAAAATTTTAAAAAATATTTCTGAATGAAAATAATTACTATTTCAGACACACATGGTTGTCATAGAGAATTAGAGTTGCCAGAGGGAGATGTTTTAATTCATGCAGGAGATATTTGTAATCAAGGAGATAAAGATCAAGTAAAAGATTTTATAGAATGGTTTGATGAATTAAAATATCCCTATAAAATATTTATTCAAGGAAATCATGATAGAGATTTACTTCAAAATAAAAAAAGTTTAATTCCTGAAAAATTACCAGATTCAATTATTTATTTGAATGATTCTTTTTGTATAATTGATGGATTAAAAATTTGGGGTTCTCCTTTTTATGAAGAAGATGAAACTATAGAATGGGAATTTATTCCAGATGATGCAGATATTGTAATTACTCATAATCCACCCTATGAAATTTTAGATAGAGCCCCTTCAGGAAATTTAAGAGGATTAAAAAAATTAAAAAAAAGAATTCAAGAAATTCGGCCTCAACTACATTTATTTGGACATATTCATGTAAGTTATGGACAAATGAAAATAGGGAATGTTACATATATTAATCCTAGTAATTATAATGCTGTCCCTGCTAAAATTGTAAACCCACCTATTATTTTTAATACTCAAAATAAAGAATGATTTTTAATTATAAAAATAAAGAATATTTTTTTGAAAGATTTCCTATAACGAATAATGTAACATTACAAGCTTGGAGTGCAGCGGATGAATATTTACTTAAATATTTTGAAGAAAAAAATATAGATAATAAATCTATTATTATTGCAAATGATAGATTTGGG
>JAHDII010000066.1:1359-13555 GCA_020630895.1 Saprospiraceae bacterium | reverse complement strand
CATTAATTATTTATGCTATAGGACAATATGGTTGGTCTTTAGCTAGTTTTGGTGTTGGCTTATTATTAGTTTATTTTTATATGCCTCCCGAAAAAATAGGCGAAGCAGAAAAATTTCCCGCTTTTTTTTATCAAGGAGGAATTTTAGGTGTTTTGACTATCGTAGGATTAATTGCAGCAGGGGGAAGAATTTTAGATGCTTTTACAGATCCTTTAATTGCCGGAATTTCTGATAAAATAAAACCTACAGGAATAGGAAAAAGAAAAAAAATGATGGCAATGGCTATATTGCCATTTGCTTTAAGTTCTTTTTTAATTTTTTTTCCATTAGTCAATGAACCTTCTTGGATTAATGTACTTTGGTTAATTTTTATTTCTATTATTTATTACATTTCTTTTACGATGTATTTAATTCCATATAATGCATTAATTGCAGAATTAGGACACCATCGAGATGATAGAATGAAAATTAGTAGTATTATTTCTATTACTTGGATTTTAGGTTTTGCAACAGGTTTTACTGTTTATTTATTCAATCAAAAAATGGTTGAAAATGGATATACTTATATTGATTCTTTTCAAATATTAATAGCAATTTATTCCTTGCTGGCTTTTCTTTGTATGTTGGTTCCTATTTTATTTTTAAAAGAAAATAAATATGCTTTACAATCAGATAGAGTTGTTCAAATTACAGGAATAAAATCATTTATAGAAGTATTAAAAAAAGATAAAAATTTAAGAATATTTGTGTATTCAGATTTAATTTATTGGTTAGCTTCTAATTTTATTCAATTGGGAATTGCTTATTATATTTCTATATTGATGTTTAAAGATGAATCTGAATCTACTATATTTTTAGGTTTAGCAATGATTACAAGTTTATTGTATTATATTCCTATTAATAAATTAGTGAAAAAGTATGGTAAAAAACCGATTGTTTTTGTTTCTTTTATGATTTATATTTTTGTTTTTTTATTGACAGGCTTTGTAGATTTTATTCCTCTTGATATTGATATTATTTTTTATGTTATCCCAATTGTCGTAGCATTTCCTATGGCAGTTTTTGGAATTATTCCTAATGCAATTGTTGCAGATTTAATTTATGAAAATGAAAAACATACAGGAATAAATCAAGCAGGAATTTATTATGCAGTTCGTACTTTTATGATGAAAATAGGAATTACTTTAGCCAATTTAATTTTCCCTTCTTTATTATTACTAGGAAAAACTTCGGAAAATCCCCTAGGGATTAGAGCAACAACAATTGCTGCATTTTTATTTTGTGTTTTAGGGATGTGGGTATTTAGTAAGTATAAAGATGTAAATTTTGAAAATTAAAATTCATTATTTCTTAACTTAAAAATGAGTTCTTTTTCTTTTTCAAAAGATAAAGATGCAGGAATAGTATTAGGTGTTTCCCATTTTTTTATTTCAGAATAATATCGAATTAATTGTTCTATTGTTTTTTCAAAAGAAGTAAATATAAAATTATAATCTTTAATTATTCTAGAATTGTCAGTTACAAAAAAATGTCCATCTAACCATAAAGGTAAACTGGACCATTGTTGTACATCATTTTCTTTTAAAAAATTAGTCGTAGCTTCAATAAATTCTGATGAATTATTCCATAATTTTTTTATAGCAAAAATCCAATCTTTAATAGAACAATTAAAAGAAGATACATTATAGATTTTAAAATTATTTTTTATTTCTAATGATTGAATAATAGCTTGAGATAAATCATTAATATTTGTATATGGAATTTTGCAAAAATAAGAATCAGGGACAAGAATTTTTTCTTGCGATTTCATTTTGTGAAACCAATAATAAAGTCTATCTGTATGATCATATTTTCCTATAATTAATCCAGGTCTAAGAATAATATAATTTAAATCTTTTTGTGCCTGTAAAATTCTTTCACACTCTGCTTTATGCTGATTATAATATTTTTTTTCTTCACTATTTTTTTGTTCTTCTGTGCAAGGAATAATAGCTTCATTTTCTTGTATCAAATGAGGGTTTTCAATATCAAATTGATAATGACTACTGGTAGAAATATAAATGTATTTTCCTACGTTTCCTTGTTGTAAGGATAATTGTTGTTCTAGTGCATTAGGCCAATAACCAGAAATATCAATAATATAATCCCAATTTTTAGAAGTAATTTGTTGAATATCTTTTTTTACTTTTCTATCTCCTTTTATTTTTTTAATATTAGGAAATAAATGAGGATTAGTTATGCCTCTATTGAATAAAGTAATATCATATTTTTTTTCAAGAAGTAAAGTTTCAATTAAATTTCTTCCCACAAATCGTGTGCCTCCAATAATTAAAATTTTTTTCATAATATTGTATAACGATTTATGTATGAAATAGAATTTTTATTTCTCTTGTAATTTTTTTTGAATCAATCCTGCTACACCATGAGAAGGTCTTGCTACATTGACATCAATTATTTTTCCATCTTTTCCAATCAACATAAATCGAGGAATACTTGAGATGTTATATTTTTTACAGATATCAGCACCCCAACCTCCTACATTATGAATTTGTACCCCTCCTAATTCATCTTTTTCAACCATGCTTTTCCAGCGACCTTTATCATTATCAATAGATACACTCATAAAGACGACATCTTTTCCATGAAATAATTCTTCAGCTTTTTTAAGGTGAGGTATTTCAGCTCTACAAGGACCACACCATGTTGCCCAAACATCAATATATACTAATTTCCCTCTGTAATCACTCAATTTTATTTCATTGCCATTAATATCTTTTCCAATAATATCTGGTGCATCAACACCTGGTTTTACAGAAGCCCATTTATTCCAAACATCATCTACTGCTTTATAATAATTTTTATTCTTTTTATCTACTGTTTTTCTAAAGTCATCAACGGGTTGTTCCATATCTGCTAAGCCAAATTTGTTGACTTGTTCATAAATAATTCTTGCTTTTAAATAATCTAATTGCCAGCCTTGATCAATTATTTTAGAGCTATATTGATATACTTTATTCGCAAAATCTCCTCTGCTAATAAAAGGAACTCCTTTTTCATTATAATATTTATCAGACATAGAAAAAACATACTGATTTAAGAAATCGCGATATGTTTTAGATTCTAAAGCAATAATTTCTTTTGATAAAAGTTTTGTAGCTTTATCTAAATCTAATTTGGGCCATTGTTCTTTTGCATTTTTCTTAGCATAGTGAGCAGAATGAGAAGGATATTGCATATAAAAAGTACCCCAAAGTCCATCAATTTGAGCCTGTTCTAAAGCAGCAAAAACAGCTAAATTTCCTTTAACTTTTTTACCATCTAAAAATTGATCAAGAGCTTTTTGTCTTTTCTCTTTATGTTTATTGATATTTTCCTCATATTCTTCCCACTCCATTTTATACAGAGCATTTTTGCGACCTATCAAACCTAAATCTTGCAAAACTCTATCTTTAAGAAAAGTATTCATTTCGCTTCCTGTACCAGCATATTCGATACTATAATTCATATTATTAGCTTCAAAAGTAATTTGTAATTCATCACCAGGACTAATGAATAATTGCATTACTCTTCTCTTATACTGAATTTCATAATATTGAGGTTTATTAATTTCTAATTCTAGAGTAAAATTTCCTGCCTCATCAATATCTGTAGGATGGTTAGGATCAAAATTAAAAGGCAAACCTGCATCTCGAATCATTAAACTTTTTCCAGGATTAGTTGTATTGGTAATCTTTCCAGAAATAATAGTTTTTTTTCCTTTTTCTATTGAAATATTGGGATAGGTAAAACTAAAAAGAGAAACAAATAAAAATGAAATTGTAATCAATCGTAACATGAAAATATTTTATTATAAAAATGTATATCAAATAAAAAATAAAAATACAATTTACAAAAGTAACAAGTATAATGCCTTTTTTGAGAAGTTTTTAGCAGATATTTAACGATTATTCTCTTGATTAAACAACGATTTTTTGCCATTTATCGGAACGAAGATACCAATAAGTAGCTGCCCAAATCAATCCCCAATATAACATTTCTCCTGCCCATGCCCATTCTTGTCCTAAGTGTAAATAATTAATAACAGTATATACATATACTAAATAAAAAACAATACAGATAGCTTGGATTTTTAAACATTGCATAGTTGCACCTGTACCCGATAAAGTATTAAAATATACCGAACCTGCTGAAAAAGTGATAAGAACACCAATTAAGACATAAAATATAGGGAGGCATTCAACAATTAAATCAACAGCTTGTACTAGAGATTTTGTTAATTCTTGATAAGTGGTTTCATAGGCTAAACCACTAAATACTTTTGAAAATGCTGTTACAATATATTCAGGAGAGTTGTACGTTAAAAATACAACGCTTAATGTTCCGATTAAGGCAATAATTCCTGTTGTAATTAGAGTTAAAATAATTGTTTTTAGAGAAATAGGAAGTAGTGATTTTAAGTTTCCTTGCCCAATGGCATTACTTGCCATTGTATTAATTCCAGAACAATATCCCCAAACAGGAATAGATAAAAATAAATAGACATACCGAACTAAATTTGCTTTAGCTAATTCATGTTCCCCTAAGTTTTCTATGATTCCAAAAAAGATAAGCCAACTTCCAATCCCTAGTACTGATTGTACCACAATAGGCATGGCAATACTATATTGTTTTTTGATAAGAGCAATATCTAAAGTAGGTTTTTTAAATAAACCATAAATTTTGGCTTTTTTATCCCAAAGAACATAAGCTACAAACATGACAAAAGCAACAATTTCTGCTATTGTACTAGCTAATCCTGCTCCAGAAATTCCCATTTCAGGGAATCCCCAATGTCCATTAATTAAAGCATAGTTTAGAATAATATTTAAAATTCCTAGAACTACAGTATCTACAATAATAAATTTTGTACGAGCAATTCCTGTATATAAAGCAATAAATGCCATTCCTGTGTAGCTAAAAAATACACCCCAAGCTCTATAATCTAAGTATTCTAGACTTTTAGTATAAATGACTTTAGAATCTAATATGAGCGAAAATAAAAGAGGAGCGCCATATATCATGAAAAGGAAGAGAATAATGGCTAAAAGCAATTCGAAAATGAACATAGCTTGAAAATTCAAGCCTACCAATTCAGAATGTTCTTCTCCTTCTCGCCGGGCAATCATGATTTGTCCTCCTTTAGAAAAGCCATATCCTATTGCTGCAATGACTAAATAAAAAACACCAACAAACCCAATAGCAGCAAAATCTTCTTCTCCTCTAGAGAATAAAAATATACCATCACTAAGGGTAATAACTTGTTGTGCAGCACTTCCTATCATTATAGGAATAGCTAGTTTTAATATCTGTTTGTATGAGCCTGTTAGTTTCATGAGTTTACAAAGGACGTAATAAAGATTGGTTTAGCAAAACAATTAACAATACTAATTCAAATTATACTAGATACATATTTAAATTTAACAATTCATATTAAAATAAAATTTAATTTCAAACATGCTCTAATAGAATAAGATATAAGATTTAGCTAATTAAATTCATAAATTTATAAATAAAACAACAAAAAACTACAAAAAGATTCCTTGCGTAATATTTTGTAAATCAAATAGATTGTATTATTTTTACTTTTAGAAAACATAAACTATACATACTATGAAACCGCGCAAGTTATCCAACTTGTTTGCTATCGCCTTTACAATGGTATTTAGTGATCAAGTTTATGCTAATAATTTAAATAGCAGTTATCATAGCTCAAACACAAGTAACACAATTCAATACGATTTTAATCATGTTTATCCTAGAAATTCAGATCTTCCTGAATTGAGGAAAATTGTAAAAAGCATGAAGCAAAATTCTAATATTATTTTGAGTATTATTGCTCATACAGATAATATAGGAACAGATAATGTAAATATTCGCGTATCACGACAGAGAGCAAGTATTATAGGAAATTATTTAGAAAGGCATGGTATTTCTAAAGAAAGAGTAATTATTGATTGGAGAGGAGAAGAGGAGCCTGTTGTAGAAAATACTACAACAAGTAATCGAGAAAAAAATAGAAGGGCAGCTATTCAATTTTTAGAAAAAGGAGCAGATATTGTAGATCAATATCGTGCTTCAGCCCAACAAAGAGCTCAACAATCACCAGAAGTAGCTTTAGTTAAAAAGGAAAAAAGAACTACAATGTCTTCTTCAAGGACTATTGTTTCAACTATTCCTGTTCAAGGAAACACTAAGAATGATGAACAACAAGTGTTTTCAAAAAGTAAAGAGACTTCTGCTATAGAAAATAAAAAAGTGGTATTAGCTTCTGCTCCTAGCCCTAAATTGAAAACCAAGACATTGCCTCCAAATTTTCCTACTAACTCTACATTAGTAGAAAATCCTCCACCTATAAAAGATAATTTAGTAGCAAAAGAAGTAGAAGATTCTAAAAATATTACTAAAGGATTAAAAATTATTCAATTTCTGGATGCTAGTACTGGACAACCCATAGAGGTAGAGATAGATATTAAAACTATAGAAGGAAAATCTTCTTTTATAAGTAATGAACAAGGAGAAATATTAGTCCCTTTTCATCAAATGCAAAATCATAAAGCAGATATTTTTGCTTATGGATATTTTCATTATTCAGAAAAAATAATAAAATCAAAAGAAAAACAAATAATTCAACTACAGCCTATAGCTAAAGGAAATACATTAACGATTCAAAATTTAATGTTTCAATCTGGAACAGCTACCATTCTTTCACAATCTTATCCAGAATTAAATAAATTAGTAGAATCTTTACAAAAAAATAAATCAATTCAAGTAGAAATAGGGGGGCATATTAATGTTCCTTTTAAAAGGGTAGAAGATATTTCTAAAGAGCAAATGCAAATATCTATTGATAGAGCTAAGGCAGTTTATAATTATTTAATTCAAAAAGGAATTGATAGTTCTAGGTTAGCATACAAAGGTTATGGAAATGCAGAAATGATTCATCCTCAAGCTAAAACTGAAGAAGAAAGAGCCAAAAATCGTAGGGTAGAAATTAAAATTAAATAGAAAAGAAGTTGAATAGAAATACAAAAATAGAATGACAAATTATTTGTCATTCTATTTTTGTAAAAGGTCGAAAGTTATTGATGAAATAATGTTACTTTTTAGTAGGTAAAATTTTACCATTGACCTCACCAAAACCAATTCTTACACCATCTTTTTCTCCACACCCTCTCACAATAACGGTATCTCCATCATGAATAAATTTACGTTGAGAACCATCAGGCATATCTACAGGCATTGTTCCTTTCCACGAAATTTCTAGCATCGAACCAAAACTACCTCGTTGAGGACCTGAAATAGTACCAGAAGCACACATATCACCCACATTAACATTACAACCATTTACTGTATGATGTACCAATTGTTGACACATATTCCAGTACATATATTTAAAATTAGATTCACAAACAGTTTTTCCTTGGCCATTTTCAGGAACGATATCTACAAATAAATTAATATCATAATTTCTATCCTTATCATTTCTTAAATAGGGTAGAGGTTTAGGACGTGTTTGTTTCGGTGATTTAGATCGGAAAGGTTCTAATGCTTCAAGGGTAACAATCCAAGGAGAAATTGTAGAACCAAAACTTTTTCCTAAAAATGGGCCTAAAGGAACATACTCCCATTTTTGAATATCACGAGCTGACCAATCATTGAATAATGTCAAACCAAAAATATGATCTTCGGCATTATCCATAGTAATAGATTCTCCTAAATGAGTTGATTTTCCTACAACAAAAGCTACTTCTAATTCAAAATCTAATAATTTACAAGGACCAAAAACAGGCTTATCTTTACCCATTGGTAGCTGTTGTCCTTTTGGACGATGTAAAGGAGTGCCAGAAACAACAATAGAAGAAGCACGTCCATGATATCCTACAGGTAAGTGCAACCAATTAGGAAGTAAAGCATTAGCAGGATCTCTAAACATTTTACCTACATTAGTAGCATGATCTCTACTAGAATAAAAATCGGTATAATCGCCTACTTTTACAGGTAAACTTAAATTGGCTTTTTTTACTGAAGATAAAATAGCTTTTTTATCCTTTTCATTATTTTTTAATGTCCGATTGGTATGCTTAAAAAGCATAGAAATTTTTTCACGAACTTTATTTGTTTTCTTTTTTCCTAAAGCAATAAAATCATTTAGAAATTCACTTTTTAGAACATTGCTATCTAAAGATATTCCAGAAAAATAACCTCGTTTATTCAATTCAAATAAATCAATAACTTGATCGCCAATAATACTCACAACTCTAAATCCTTTCCCCTTTTTCATAATTCCAAAAGGAATATTTTGAATGGGAAAATCAGAATCTGCCGATACTTCTATCCATGATTTTAACTTTGGATTATTCGCTTTGCTCATTTTTATTTTGATATTTTTATAAAAAATTATACTAATTTATCCATATCACGTATTAATAGTCTTTTTCTATTAAATGTGATAATATTTTCATTTCTTAACTCATTTAAAACAGTAGTTACTGTTTGTCTTGAGGTAGCTGTAAGATTAGCAATTTCTTGGTGGGTTAAAAATTTACGAACTACCGTATCGTAGCCAAAACGTTGTCCTTTTGTTGTTCCTAATTCTTTTAAATATTCAACAATTCTTGTTCTAGAATCTTTAAAAACTAAAGATTCTAACCGTTTTTCAACATTTAAAACTCTAGAACCCATTACTTTCATTAAAAAGAGGTTTAAGCCACTGTGATCTCTTAATAATTCTTTCATATTATCTGCTCTAACATAACATAGTTCTACATCTTCCATAGCAATAGCAAAATCTCTTCTTTTTTCTTCTCCTACTAAAGATAATTCTCCAAAAACTTCTCCTTTTCCTAATATTGCTTTTGTAATTTCTTTACCTGCATCAGAATAGGTACTTAACTTTACTCTTCCTTCAGTAATAAAAAAAACAGAATCAGAATATTCATCAGGAAGATAGATATATTCTCCTGCTTTATACATTTTAGGTGTATGATCATCTCTGTGTCCTCCTAGTTTGTTAGGACAGAAGATATTGGTAACATCTATATTTTCTAAATACCACAATGATTGTTTTTCCATACATCATACATTTAATGAACTGCAAAAATATAAATTCAAATCATTTCTACTAAAACATAATTATTATAAAACAATATAAATAGGCGTTTTTGTTTACTTTTAATATTGTTTTAAGTTGAATCCTATATCTTTTTGTAAATTTACGTCGTGCAAGATACAAATTATACTCAATTAAAATCTTTTTTAGAAGAAGCCTATCATAGGCATAATCAATATCAGTTTATTGAAAATGATCCTATTCAAATACCTCATTCTTATTCTCAACTTCAAGATATTGAAATTACAGCTTTTTGGACTTCAATGTTAGCTTGGGGACAGAGAAAGACAATTATTAATAAGTCTAAAGAATTGTTTCAATTGATGGATAATGCTCCTCATGATTTTATGTTGAATCATAAAGAATCAGATTTAAAAGCTTTTGAAAAATTTAAACATCGAACATTTCAACCTATAGATTGTTTGTATTTTATTGAATTTTTTTCTGATTTTTATAAAAAGAATAAAAGTTTAGAATTTGCTTTTTTGAAACATCAACAAGAAGGAGATGAAACGATAGAAAATATGCTGATCGGTTTTCATAATGATTTTTTTGCTTTACCTTTTGCTCCTCAAAGAACTCGAAAACACGTAGCAAGTCCAATCAAAAAATCTACTTGTAAAAAATTATGTATGTTTTTTAGATGGATGGTAAGACAAGATAATCAAGGTGTAGATTTTGGTCTTTGGAAAAATATTTCTCCCTCCCAATTATTAATTCCTTTAGATGTTCATGTGAGGAGAGTTGCTACAAAACTAAATTTATTACAAAGGCCTCAAAATGATTTTAAAGCAGTTATAGAATTGACTCAAGAATTGTATCAATTTGATAGTAAAGATCCTGTAAAATATGATTTTGCTTTATTTGGCTTGGGATTAGAAGATTTTGCGTAATTGAATTTTATCTTTATTTTTTAACATTAAAATATATCATATAAAACATCGTTTTAGAACTGTAAAAATCAGCTTTAATGAAATCACATCTTAAATATTTTATTGTATTTATTTTTTGTTTTATCTATTCTCATTTTCTTCAAGCACAAAGCATTAGTGGAAAAGTAATTAATGAAGAAAATGAGCCTATCCCTTTTGCAGATATTTATATTCAAGAATTACAAACAGGAACAACCACAGATGTAGATGGTAAATATTTTATTACTTTGGATGTAGCAGGAGAATATGAATTAATTATTGGTTCAATGGGCTACGAATCAAAAAGTATAGAAATTATTTTTAAAGAAAAGCCAATTGAATTAAATGTTCAACTATTTCCTTCTACTACAGAACTCAATGAAATTGTAGTCAAAGCGTCTAAAAAAGATCCTGCTTATGCTATTATTAAAAAAGTAATTGAAAATAAAAAAAAATATTTATCACAATCACAATCTTATAAAACAGAAGTATATATTAAGGCAACAGAAATTTTAGAAGAAAAAGAAAGGAAAAAAAAGAAAAAAGAAAAAAATACTCCTCCTCCTCCAGATGATTTTGAAGATGAAACATTAGATGTATTTACAACAGAAGAGAATAAAGAAAAACAAGAAAAACTACCTCAATTAAATTTGCAAGAAATGCAAATTACTCTAAATTATCAATATCCTAATAAATATAAAGAAGAAAGAACAGCTTTAAATCGTTTAGGAGATTATAGAAGTTTATTTATTCCTCGTTTTGGTGAAACAGATTTTAATTTTTATAGAAATATGGTACAATTAACAGGCATTGCAGAAATGCCTGTAGTATCTCCAATTAGTAGAACTTCAATTTTATCTTATAAATATAAATTAGTAGAAATTAAAGAAATTAATGGTCGTTCTGTTTATAAAATAAAAGTAATTCCTAGAAAAAAAAGTAACTCTACATGTAGTGGATATATTTATATTAATGATGAACTTTGGAATATTCACAAAATAGATTTTAATTTTTATTCAGGAGGATTAAAGTTTTTTGATAATTTAAGATTAATACAAAATTATGAACAAATAAATGATACTTTATGGATACCCAATTATGTAGAATTTAATTATGAAACGAAACAAGGAAAGTATAAAAAGTTTAAAGGAAAAACAACCATTCAATTTACAGAATTTCAAAATAATTATCCATTCCCTCCAAAGTTTTTTAAAAATGAAATTGCCGTAACAACTCAAGAAGCGTATGAAAGAGATTCTTCTTATTGGAATGAATTACGACCTGAACCATTAAATAATTTAGAACTTAAATTAACAGCAAGAAGAGATAGTATTAAAGCCGTAAAAGAAAGTAAAGAATATCAGGATTCTATTCAAAAAAAATATAATAAAATTACTTTTTTAGAATTATTTTGGGATGGAGTAGGCTTCAGAAATCATGAAAAAAAGCAACACATATATGTGGGATCTATTCCTGAATTAATAGGCTTTGATATTGTTGGAGGTTTTAGAATTGGTCCTTCCTTGAGTTATTTTAGACGTTGGAAAAATGGAAAATATATCAGCTCTTTTGGAGGAATAAATATAGGAATTAAAAACCTAGATGTCCAAGGAGATGCTTCTATTTTATTTTCTTATAATCCTCATAAATTTGCTAGAGTTTGGATCAATGGAGGACGTTCTTTTTATTCCATTAATAGTTATGATGCTTATTTGAATCAATTACGAACATCCAATTATATTTTACATGATAGAATAGGTTTAGGACATAGTTTTGAAATCGTTAATGGTTTACATTTATATACAAATGCGAATTATGCACTGAGAAAATCTATAGAAAATTATGATACAGAAACCTTTTTAGATGATTGGCTCAATGAAGATGAACCTCCTTTAGATTTTGAAAATTATGAAGCTCTTATTACCCAAATAAGATTGTCTTATACTCCTCAACAAAAATATATGACCGAGCCTAATCGAAAAATTAATTTAGGTTCTAAATATCCTACTTTTTCCATTAATTATCGCAGAGGTTGGAATAAAATATTATCAAGTGATGTTAATTTCGATTATTTAGAATTTGCAATAGAACAAGATGTATTATTAAGAACTTTAGGACATTCTAAATACAATTTTAA
>JAHDII010000066.1:0-1349 GCA_020630895.1 Saprospiraceae bacterium | reverse complement strand
AATATTTGAATACTAAAGAATTGAAAATTGTAGATTTAAAAAGGTTTAGGCAATCAGATCCTTTTTTATATTCTAATCCTTTGCATTCCTTTCAAGCATTAGATACCGCTTTTGCTACTACAAATTTATTTATAGAATTTCATCATATCCATCATTTTAATGGGGCTATTATTAATAATATTCCATTGATTAAAAAAACAAGAATTAGAATGGTTGCAGGAGGAGGAATTTTATGGGTAAAAGAAAACAGTTTCAGACATGGAGAGTTATTCGCAGGTATAGAACGAGTTTTTAAAATAGGAAAAAGACGAAGAATGCGTTTAGGCTTTTATGGTGTTTTTGCAAAATCAAATTTTTCAAAAGCAACAGTTTCTTATAAAATATCGTTTGATATTATTGATACTTGGAAAAAAGATTGGAGTTTTTAAATTATTTTTTATGAAAAATTATATTGTACTATTTTTAATTATTTGTATTACATCTTGTAAAGATTTAATTCCTCCTCCTGGAATTGAAATTAATATACCTGCTGATAATATTACTTTTGCTGCTATTGGAGATTATGGTGTAGATAATTCCGATCAAGAAAATGTAGCCAACCTGATAAAATCATTCAATCCAGATTTTATTATTACTTGTGGAGATAATAATTATAACCAAGGAAAAGCATCTACAATCAATAAAAATGTCGGAAAATATTATTGTGATTATATTTATAATTATGATGCTCCTTCTAAATATAAATGTGAAGGAAACGCATATAATGACAACATCAATCGTTTTTTTCCAAGCTTAGGAAATCATGATTATGCTAATGTAAATGGAAATGTTCCTTACTTGAATTATTTTACATTACCAGGTAATGAAATTTATTATGATTTTAATTGGGGACCAGTTCATTTTTTTGCCTTAGATTCTAACAAAGATTTAGAAGAACAACAAACATGGTTTTATGAAAAATTAAATGCTTCAACGAATATTTTTAAAGTTGTTTATTTTCATCATTCTCCATATTCAAATGGTTCACATGGAAATGAACCTGATATGCAATGGGATTTTTCAAATGTTGATTTAGTACTTACAGGGCATGATCATATTTATTCTAGAATTGAAAAAAATAATGAAGCTAAACCTGTTTATATGATAACAGGTTTAGGAGGAAGGAAAAAAAGAGCTTGTAATGAAAAACCACTAGACGAAAATGAATTTACAGTATTTTGTTATGATGAAAGTTATGGAACAGTAAAAGTATTTGCTGATCAACAAAAAATGGTGGTGCAATTTATTAATATTGATAACGATATTATAGATGAAATTGAAATTTTAAACTAATTTTTTTAATATGATAT
>JAHDII010000065.1 GCA_020630895.1 Saprospiraceae bacterium | reverse complement strand
ATGGATTGTATGTTCCTTGTGCTAATTCCATAATAGCAAACATAAAAACAATTAAATATAGACTATATAATAATCCTGTTTTGAGCGCTTCATTTTTAATAAATAAATTCATATTTTTCTCTATAAATATTCTTAAAGGTAAAGAAAATAAGATGCCTATACCTATTATTGTTATCACATAATTATTAATAAATAAATAGGGGTAATTATTTTCTCCTGAAGAAAAAGAAAACATTTTCTCAATAAATTGTAAAGCGTAATCCATATTTTCAGCTTTAAAAAACACCCAAGCAACCATTACAACTAATAATGTATAAATCCTTGAAAAAATATTGAATTTGGAATTTAATTTAATAATATTTAAACGCTCAAGTATTAAAAAGAAACCATGAAATAATCCCCAAAAAATAAAATTCCAACTTGCTCCATGCCACAACCCTGTTAAAAAAAATACAATCAAAAGATTAAAATATGTTCTATACTTTCCCTTTCTATTTCCTCCCAGTGGGATATATAAATAATCTCTAAACCAAGTTGATAAAGAGATATGCCATTTTCTCCAAAAATCTTGAATAGAGGTAGAAGTATAAGGATGTTTAAAATTTTCTTTAAAATTAAATCCAAACATTTTTCCTAGACCTATTGCCATATCAGAATAGCCCGAAAAATCGTAATAAATTTGTAAGGAATAACATATAATACCTATCCATGTTAAAGAAGAAGATAAATCACCTGGATTGATTTCAAATATTTTATCGGCAATAAATCCAACATTATTAGCGATTAATACTTTTTTTGAAAATCCAATTATAAAACGAGTAATTCCCATTTTAAAAGAAGCGGATGTAATCGTTCTTTGACTAATTTCTTTAGCAATATCAGTATATCGTACAATAGGTCCAGCAATCAATTGAGGAAATAATGAAATATACATTCCCAAATTGATAAGACTTCTTTGTCCTATAACTATTTTTCTATATACATCAACTAAATACGATATACTTTGAAATGTAAAAAATGAAATTCCTATAGGTAAAGTAATATGAGAAACATCAATATTTATATGTAAACCTATTTGGAATAAAGTATTGATTATAAATAAAGTATATTTATAATAAACGAGTACGAATAAATTGATTGAAACTCCTATAACCAGTGTAGTTTTAGCCCTTCTTTCTTCTCCCCTTTCAAGTTGTTTTGAAATAATATTCCCTATTACATAATTAACACATATCGAACCCATCATTAATAATACAAGGAGATGTTCTCCCCAAGCATAAAAAAATAAACTCGCTAATAAAATTAAAAAATTCCTATATTCCTTAGGAAGTAAAAAATGAATCCCAAGAACTAAAGGAAGAAATGTAAAAAGAAATAGTGGGGAACTAAAAATCATATACCATTAGCTGTTTAAGTATTAAATATACTATCTAAAGTTAATCATTAATAAAAATAAAAAATAATACCTTAAACATTATTTCGTTTTGTCAAACAACATACATATAAGCCTCTTGTTTCTTCAAAAAAATTACTAACTTTGAATCTTATACTATAACACACGACACTCATACTTATGTTAAATTACAAATGGTTCGTAACGATAAGCTTAGTCTTTTTTTATATCAATCTATTTGCTGAAAGTTATATTTATTTTCAAAATAATTCTTCTCTCACTTTTTCTGTTAATTCTAGTCAAACAGGTCCACACACTATGGATTCAGATGAATGGTGGGGAATGTCTGGGGAAACTATCAATCCTTGGCAACTAGAAACAAATGTGCTTTGGTCTAATAGAGAATCTGGTATACATAATGGGACTGATTTTTATCTCACAACCACTTTAACATCTGGAGGAGAAAGTATTCATTTACAAATGCGACTCAATGGAAATTTTATAGGAAGTGATATGTGGCAATCTCTTGCAGGTCCAGGGTTTAGTCATAGCTGGTATAGCGATAGAAATTTTCATTCTCAAACATTTACATTAAATGGAAAAACGGTCACTGTAAAATATACTGCTTATTTTACAGGAGGTTATGACGATATTCTTTTTGTGATTCAAGAACATGATCCTTTTCCCTTATTAACTAGCGATTTGAGCAACCCTAATATTATTAATGTTTTAGCGTATAATATTTATATGCTTACACCACCTATTTCATTATCTGATCAAGGTACAAGAGCGGCACATATTCATCAACATATACAAAACTATGATGTACTTATTTTTAATGAAGCATTTGATAATTCTGCTAGGAGTACTTTAATTAGTAATGTGAGTGTAGAATATCCTTATTATACAGATGTTGTAGATCAATCGGGAAGTACAGAAGATGGTGGAGTGATTATTTTTAGCCGCTGGCCTATAGAATATTCAGAAGACATTGTTTATACCGACTGCGATGCAGATGATTGCTTAGCCGCCAAAGGAGCGATGTATGCTCGTATTAATAAACTAGGAACTAAATATCATATTTTTGGTACACATACACAAGCTTGGGCTGATGCAACTAATGTTGCTACTCGGCAAGCCCAGATGACACAATTGAAAAATTTTCTAGATTCTAAAAGTATTCCTAGTTCTGAAGCCGTAATTTTAGGAGGCGATTTCAATGTGGAAAAAATAGCTAATTATCTGAATGAATATAATACTATGTTTACTATTCTCAATACAGAAGAACCTGTGTATCAAGGTCATCCTTATACTTATGATTATCTAGTTAGTGATTATGCAGATTCTCCGTATCAAGAATATTTAGATTATATCATGTATGAAAAAGCTCATCTAATTCCAACAGTTCAAACGAATACAGTTGTTATACTACGTAGTATTGCTGATAATATGTGGGATATTTTTGATCTTTCTGATCATTTAGCAATTCAAGGAAGGTTTGTATTCCCTGCCCTACCCTATGAATTAGCCGAATTTAAAGGAAAAATTGAAGAGGAAGGAAATATTCTTGCTTGGAGTACTGCAAGTGAAATCAATACTCATTATTTTGAATTAGAACATTCCATAAACGGACAAGATTTTCAAATGATTGATAGAGTTGAAGCTATGGGAAATTCTAATGAAGTGGTTGAATATGAAATACTTCACCAAAATCCTCCTTTAGGAATTAATTATTATCGTCTTCATCAAGTAGATTTAGATGGAGCTGAATCATATTCAGAACCATTAGCATTAAATAATCGATCTTCCAAATTTATTAGTATTTCACCTAACCCAGTTCAAAATACTTTAAATATAAACATAACTGATAATGAAGATAAAATAGGAACAATTTATAATATTCAAGGAAAAGAAATATTTACATTTTCTATAAAAAATAATACTCCTTTGGATGTTTCTCATTTACCTAAAGGAATGTATTATATAAAAGTATTCAATCATCCAACAATAAAATTTAACAAACTTTAAATATCTCTTTTATATTTAAAAATCGTTATTTATATTGAAGAGCCTTATTTTTTATAATAAAGAAAATTCAAAATGAAATATATTATTACGAGTTTATTGATCATCTGTCAAATCCATTTTTTAATCGCCCAAATTACAGTAAGTAATGCAGGTTTTTATGAAGTGAATGACATTTTAAATACAGCAATAGATAATGCTCCTAATATTAATATTGGGCAAGCAGCAGGAAACCAAAATTGGGACTTTTCTACTTTAAGTTCTTCACAAATAGATCAAACAACAGTACTACCTGCTTCTAGTGGTAGTTCAGCAGCAGCTTTCCCTAATGCGGATATAGTCATCCCTTTTGGACAAGGAGGAGAATTATATATTCAGAATACAAATACAGAAATGAAAACTTTAGGTTTTGCTGGAAATGTACAAGGTATTGGCACAGCTGCTCCTTTTTCTCCTGCTGGAAAATTTAGAGTTGCTCCTTTACAATATGGAGATAGTTACACAGATGAAAATGGAATCGCTTTTACTTTAGCAGCAGATCAAATTCCTTTTATTGATCAACTAGGTTTACCTGTTACCCCAGATTCTATTAGAATTACTCAGTTATTCAATGTAAATGTAGAAGTAGATGCTTGGGGAACTGTAGCTCTTCCTACAGGACAATATGATGCTTTACGCCTTAAAAAAACTCAATCTACTAGTTCTAAAATAGAGGCCTATGTAGCTGGAATATTTCCAGTATGGTTAGATGTAACGGATCTTGTAGGGGCTAACCTTCCTATAGATGATTTTGAAAATGGTGTAGTTGAAACTTATGAATTTTTAGCTGATGGAATTAAAGAATCTCTGGCAGTTGTAACAGTAGATACTTTTGGAGGAAATGTTCTTTCTGTTACTTTTAAAGATGGAAATACAGGAACTCCTGTTAATACTTTAGGAGAAGAAGAAAAATTATTTGCAGCATATCCCAATCCTGCTTATGGAGATGTAAGAATTGATGTTAGAGGATATTCAGCAGGAAATTATAATATTAATTTATATGATGTTTCTGGAAAATTAGTTCAATCTGAATTATTTAATATTCAAAAAGATTCTACCGTTATTATTAATGTAGCTCACCAAAATAGAGGCACCTATTTATATTCATTAATTGATGAAAAAGGAAAAACATTAGAAGCCAAACGACTGATGATAATTAAACCTTAAATGAAAATAGATTATATTATTGTTGGACAAGGTTTAGCAGGATCCCTTTTAGGATATTTTTTACTACAACATAAAAAGAAAATTCTTTTTATTGATAACCAACATCATTCGTCATCTTCCAAAATTGCAGCAGGAATTTTTAATCCTATAACAGGAAGACGTTTTGTAAAAAGTTGGAAAGTGGATGAATTATTTCCCTTTGCAAAAAAGGTATATCAAGAGATAGAAAAAGAATTTCAAATTAAAATTTATTATCCTCAAAATATTATAAGAGAATTATTCAATCATACTGAAGAAATGAATTGGATCATGCGTTCCGATTTACCTGAATATAAAAATTATGTAGAAGAAAATGTTCAGTATAATCATTATGAAGGAAAAATAAAAAAAGCATTTTCTTCTTTTGAATTAAAAAATACAGGCAGAGTTGATATTGCTTTTTTAATTGAGACATTCAAAAAAAGTTGGTTGAAAAAAAACATGATCTTCAATGAAATTTTCGAGTATGATAAAATTCAATTCAATGAAGAAGATATTCATTATAAAGATATTATTTGTCAAAAAATAATTTTTTGTGAAGGGCACCAAGGAAGAAATAATCCATATTTTTCATACTTAGATTTTCAAGTCACTAAAGGCGAAATTTTATTAGTTAAAATTCCTAATACACAATATAAAAAAATATTAAAACATAAAGTATATATTGTTCCTTATCTTAATGATTTATATTGGGTAGGAGCAACGAATGATTGGAATGATTTAGAAGATATTCCTACTTCAGAAAAAAAACTTTTTTTAGAAAAAAAACTAAATGAAATTTTAAATGTTCCTTATACTATTGTTCAACACCAAGCAGGTCTTCGACCTACAGTAAAAGATAGAAGACCTTTTTTAGGACTACATCCTAAATATAACAAATTAGGTATTTTTAATGGTTTAGGAACTAAAGGAGCTTCGTTAGCTCCTTTTTGGGCTAATGAAATGGCTTTATTTTTAAGTCAACAAAAAAAATTAGATTCATTAGTAAATATTACAAGAAAAAAATGAAGTATTTAATTGTTTTGTTAGGATGTATAATTTTATTTTCTTGTTCCTCAGAAAAAACAAAAGAAGAAAGAGTAAAAGAATTATTTGAAGAAAATCCAGAATTAATAAAGGATCTAAAAAAAGATATTTATTCGTTTCAAGAAACAAGTATTCCTAAAAAAGTACTTCAAGAAAATATACCTCAACAGATATTAAAAATTATCAATAATCATAAAATCAATCAAGTATTATCTGCGGATGTCAATCAAGACAAATTTAGAGACATTATAATGATTGTTGATTCTTTAGAACAACATTTTTCTAAATTAATTATCTTTCAAGGAGATAGTAAAAATTCCTATAAAAAATATAATGCTACAACTTGGTTTAATAATAAAAATATTTCAACATCATTATTAGAAATAAAAGATTATTTTATTATTTGGAATCGTACAAAAGAAAATAAATTAAATAAAATATTAAAATTTAGATTTCAAAATTCTAAAAGAAATTTTTGTTTAATTAATTTAGAAAATATTCAATCTCACTTTTTTAAAAAAGAAATTAAAACAGAAATTAAAACCCAAATTAATTATATTACTCAAAAGAAAAAAATTACTCATTTAGAATATCACTCTAATAAAGTGAATCTAAAATCAACGCTCAATCAAAAAGTAAAGAATAAATTACCCTTATTAGAACAATTACAACACCATCAAATTTCAAATGATATAAAGTCTTCTAAAAAATAAAAAACCGCTCATCTTTCGATGAGCGGTATTATTCTCATTATGAGAATATAAGAGAGTGATTCTTAAATTTATATTGTTTTAATAAAGTAGTTTTTATTTAAGCACAATATTAAATATAATTATGAAAAAACATTGTTAATGATTTCTTTTTTTTCAAAAAAGAAATGTTAAATTTATTTAAAACATTCAAATCTAAAAATATCAAATACTAAACTCTATTTTTAATATTGTAAAACAAAACTTCTAGGAATAATTCCAGAATTTATTTTCTTTAACAATGTACCACTATTATCATATATAAATACTTCGCCTTCAGAAGCATAATCCTTAGCATCACCTGCATACAATTGATTTTCAAAGGCACTATAATATAAACTATAAAAATAGGTTTCATTTGAAATCGTATTCAAATTCAATACATTTTCATTAATATTTTGCTGAACAATCGCTCCTTGAAAAAGAAAATATAGATCATTCTGATCGGCACTGATATATAAATCTTTTGGATAATTAGAAGACAATTCTAAATCTAATAAAACATTGTGATTGGTAGCATCTAATTTCACTAACTTACCATTAAATGTTTCGTAAGTCACCCAATCTGTATATCCTTGGCATAATACCCAAATATTTCCTTCTCCATCTGTTATCAAATCACTTGGATTAAAACCTACAGAAATTTCATTAATAACGGTATCTGTTGTTGGATCAATTATACTAATTATTTCGTCCACTCCAAAACCACCAGAATGTCCAATATAAATTTTATCATTCAAAGCCATTATTTTCTCTGGTCCTCCTCCCATTGTTTGAATACTTCCTGAGATAGTGAAAGTTTCTAAATCAATAATTTGAACACTTCCAGATACTCCATCACTCCCCCATTGAGTTACATAAGCCTTAGTATCATTTATAGGATAAAAATAACGCGGTAATTCTAGACCTATTATTGTAGCAACTTCTTCAAAAGTACGAGCATTGACGACCTCAATTTTATTTGAATTATTCACTACGATATAAGCATAATCATTATGAACAAAAATAGATTGTGCTACATCTCCTAAAGGACGAGAATTTACACTTGAAAAAATATTTGCTGTAAGAGAATCAGTATTAGAATTATAATGAGAAATACTTGCATTTCCTGCATTAAACGTTCCCTCGTTTACAATAAATAAACCATTAGCAAATGCTCCTTGAGGAATATTTTTTTCTTCTTTACAATTGGTAAAAAATAATGAACAAATAATAATAATAAAAAATAAATTCTTTTTCATTTTTTTAATTTATATGATATGACGCAATATGATATTTTTTATTTGAATGGAATTATTTTAGGTAATTTTCTGGAATGTGAAAAATAAATTGTTCCTTGGAAATGTATAGGAGGCATAGGACGATTTGCAACCACTTGATACTCCCGATTCAAAGCATTTCTAATTTCAAAAGTAGATTGAATAGAATAATCTAAAAAATTAAATTGATGCCCCACTTTAATATTCAACAAATGATACGATGGCAAAAATAAAGAATTATCTGTAGTAGTAAATCTTTTCCCAATTATACCATAATTCGTTTTAATAAAAAAATCTTTATACCCAATTTCTAAAGAGAAATTGCCTGAATGTAAAGGAACATAAATCAATTGTTTTCCTAAAATATTGTCTAATGAGTTTTCTACTTCAGTATTAATTGTTTTGGTCCATTTATATCCTCCATTAATATCTATGTTCCAATGAGAAAAATATTTAAAAAATCCTTGAGAAAAATTAATTCCTCTTGATGTTACTTTTTTCACATTATTAGGAGTCCATTTTCCAAGATCATTAGGAGTCCATAAAATCCAATTATTGACATTAGAGTTAAAAAATGAAGTACTAGAATATAAATTTATTTTTTTATCAAAAACAATAGTAAAATCAATTTCCTCTTTCCAACTTTTTTCTGGCTCTAAATTAGGGTTGCCAGAAGAAAATGCAGTATTATTCCAATACAAATCATTAAACGTGGGTAAACGGTAATTTTTTAAAATTTCTACATTAATTTTTATATAATCAATCGCATTATCAAAATCATTAAAATTAAATGATGTTTGATTCATTAAAGATACAGGAGAAAATTGTTGATCAACGATTTCTTCTTTTACCTGAAAAGATTGAGTAAAAAATCGTTTTTCATATTCATACTTTCCTAGTACATATATTTTATTTTGATGAGGATTTTCTGTTTCATAATCCTCTACATTTGCAGCAGAATATTCATATCCAGAAATCAATCGAAATAAATTATTTTTATTCCAATTATAATTCATTTCTCCTCTTAATTCATATTTTTCTCCTACACTTTGAGTTTGTACAATAGGACTATCATAATAAATATTTTCATTTGTATATCTAGTAGATATTTTTGAAAACATTTTTGTATTCCAATTTTTTTCCCAAGATAAAATTCCTTGAAATAAATGATCATTTTGAAAAGCCACACTAGACGTTTCTGTTAATGTAGGAGGAATTTCTCTATGATTTTTCACCCACCATATTTTACTAGAAATAAAACTACTATCTTTTAATTCAAAATGGTTATTTTGTAAAAATCCATATTGAGAAAATGCAGCATTTTCCATTCGTTTTTTAGGTGTACCAATTTGATTCAAATCAGTAAATAAAAAATCATTATCTGAAGAACGATAAAATGCTTGAAACAAAGAATATAATTTTTTTTCTTTATCCCAATGATTTCCTAAAGTTCCATAAATTCCCTTATCATTAAAACTTCCATAAGATAAAGCCACATTAGAATGTATTTTATCTCTCGATTGATTTTGAGTTTGTATATTCAAATTTCCTCCAATACTAGTATTCAAATCACTTGTATAATCTACAGAAGAAATATACGCTTCATTTACAAAATAATATGGAATTAAAGTTAAATCATACACCCCATTCATATTACTTTGAATACTAAATCCATCTAAAACAATATTCATTTGAGATGTTGAATGTCCTTGATAAGAAAGAGTACTTAAACTTCCTGCTCCATAATTTCTAAGATCTAAAAAAGTATTTTGAGAAATAAGTTCAGCAAGAGAATTTAAGGTTTTAGGGTGAAAAATGGTCTTTGGTTCACGAATACAAATATGGTAATCACGAACATATTTTTTTACTTGAATTTTTACCTCTGGTAATGTATAAGCTGTATCTACAGTTATACTATCTACTTGTGAAAAAGTAAAATGAGTACAAAATATCAATAATATGAAAAATAAAATTCTCAATATATATTATCATATTTCGGAATAGAATAGACAGCTATATGATATTACTTGAATCAGTAACATCAATGATAGGCTTACATCTCCTTTCTTCCGAAGGTTAAGTAATTAATACCAATAGATTGGTATGATTTCTGGCAGGTCTTCTGACTTGTTTCATTATTTTTGCCTTCCCATACAATTACAGTGGCATTATAAAAATAACTCTTTGAAACTTACAGCAGCGGAGACTGTCTCGGATTTTCACCGTGTTCCCTTTTCATTTTAATCACTTAAAAACCAAAATCGCTGCAAATATAGGATCATATTATTGAAAAACTATTCCTTTTAATTGATTCTTCATACTTTCGTATTAGACTTTATCTCGAATTGTTTGTTATGTAAGACAAATTAGAAATTTTGGAAATATACAAGGCATTTCTTGAAAAGCGTAGCCATAGCTACGGTTGAGAGAAATAACGTAGTAGATTTTCAAAAGATCAATTTGGCTATAATCAATAATTCGTGATAAAGTCTATTGTATCCTCCACAAAACAATTCAACAATTTAACAATTTAACAATTGAATCATGAATGCCGTATTATTAATTCAGTGTCCTGATCGTTCTGGCTTAGTTGCCGAAGTTACCCGTTTTTTGCATGAACGAGGAGGAAATATTATTCGTTTAGATGAACATGTAGATCAAGCGATCGATAGATTTTTTATGAGGGTAGAATGGCAATTAGATAATTTTGAGATAGAAAGTAAAGAAAAAATCAAGCAAATTTTCCAAGAAAGAATTGGTCATAAATACGATATGCAATATGAAGTACATTTTACGGATTATGTTCCTAGAATGGCGGTTTTTGCGACTAAAGCTTCCCATTGTTTATATGAAATCATTTATAGAACTCAATCTAAATCTGAAAATTGGAATGTAGAAATTCCTCTTGTTATTAGTAATAGAGATTCTTTAAGAGATAATGTAGAACCTTTTGGCATTCCTTATCATTTTATTCCTGTAGAAAAGGGAAAAAAGGAAGAAGCAGAAAAAAAACAATTAGAATTATTAAAAGAACATAATATTGATTTTATTGTTTTTGCTCGATATATGCAAATCATTACAGATGATTTTATTGCTAAATTCCCCAATAAAATTATTAATATTCATCATTCTTTTTTACCTGCTTTTATTGGTCCCAAACCTTATCATTCTGCTTATGAACGAGGAGTTAAAATTATTGGAGCAACAGGACATTATGTAACCAATGAATTAGATGCAGGACCTATTATTGTGCAAAATATCCAACATATTAGTCATAAAGATAGTGTTAAAGATTTGATTCGTAAAGGACGTCAAGTCGAAAAGATCGTTATATCGGAAGCCATTCGGTTACACTTAGAACGAAAAATAATTGTATCAGGAAATAAAACAATTATTTTCGATTAATTAAACAATATTACCAATGAAAAAAATTATAATATCCTTTTTTATTCTTCTTCCTTTTTTATTAATAGGACAAGATAAATTTACAATTAGTGGATATATCGAGGATGCCAAAACAGGTGAAAAATTAATTGAAGGAAATGTTTGGGATGATGTTTCTAATTCAGGAACTACAAGTAATTTATATGGTTTTTATAGTATTACGCTTCCTAAAGATACGGTGAAAATTTCATTTTCTTATATGGGCTATGCAACTCAAAGTTTTGAATTATTTTTAGATAAAGATATCACACTTAATGTTCCATTAAGTGATGATCTAACTCTAGATGTAGTTACCGTTACAGCTGAAAGTGCAGAAAAAATAGAGAATGAAACTCAAATGAGTAAAGTGGAAGTTCCTATTGAACAAATCAAAAAAATTCCACCATTACTAGGAGAAGTTGATGTATTAAAAGCAATGCAATTATTACCTGGTGTACAATCAGGAGGAGAAGGAACCAGTGGTTTATATGTTAGAGGAGGAAGCCCTGATCAAAATTTAATTTTATTAGATGGTGTTCCCGTTTATAATGTGAGTCATTTATTTGGATTCTTTTCTGTTTTTAATGCTGATGCGATTAAAAATGTAACGCTGACTAAAGGTGGTTTTCCTGCTCGTTATGGTGGGCGTCTTTCTTCAGTTTTAGATATTTCTATGAAAGAAGGAAATTTGAGAGAATATCATGGAGAAGGTTCTATTGGAATTATAGCTTCTAAATTAACGCTCGAAGGTCCTATTGTAAAAGAAAAAACTTCTTTCCTTGTTTCTGCCCGAAGAACTTATATAGATTTATTAGCTAGACCTTTTATCAAACAACAATTAGATGG
The DNA here is from genome assembly GCA_020630895.1 of Saprospiraceae bacterium. Classification (GTDB taxonomy): domain Bacteria; phylum Bacteroidota; class Bacteroidia; order Chitinophagales; family Saprospiraceae; genus JAHDCE01. The sequence goes on along the minus strand of JAHDII010000065.1, from coordinate 1,592 downwards.
CGAAACTACAGGCTATTATTTTTATGATTTGAATGCAAAAATCAATCATAAATTTAATGATAAGCATCGTTTATATGCAAGTGCTTATACAGGAAAAGATGTTTTTTATTTAAATATTACAGATAGTAATTATGAAGAAAAAGGAGGTTTTGATTGGGGAAATATTACCTCTGCTCTTCGTTGGAATTGGATGATTAATAATCAACTTTTTGCCAATACTACTTTAACTTATAGTCGTTATCGTTTTGATGTAGGTACAGAATCTACAGAAACAGATAATGGAGAAACTTTTTCTTTTGCAGCTAAATATTTTTCTGGTATAGAAGATTTTGCGGCTAAAATAGATTTTGATTATATGCCTGATCCCAATCATTATATTCGTTTTGGAGCTAATGCTATTCATCATACTTTTAGCCCTGGTGCTTTGCAATATCAAATTGAAGATGGTGATAATTTTAATTTAGATACGATTATTGGTACAAGTGATACCAGAGCGTGGGAATATTTTGCTTACATCGAAGATGATTTAAAAATTGGTGACAATTTTTCTGCTAATATAGGTTTTCATTTTTCTGCTTTTACGGTTAATAATAAGACATATTATTCTCCTCAAGCTAGAATTGGAGCAAGATATTTATTGCCTAAAAGTTTTGCTTTAAAAGCATCTTATGCCATGATGACTCAATATATTCATTTATTAACGAATGAAGGAATTGGGCTACCCACTGATTTATGGGTTCCTAGTACAGAAAATATCACTCCTCAAGATTCTTGGCAAGTTGCCTTAGGTCTTGCTAAAACTTTTGGAACAGAATACGAAGTAAGTATTGAAGGATATTATAAAAAAATGAATAATTTATTATCATATAAAGAAGGAGCTAGTTTCTTTTCTTTTTCCGATTGGCAAACCAAAGTAACGCAAGGTGTAGGTGATAGTTATGGAGTAGAATTTTTTGTACAAAAGAAAAAAGGAAATACAACAGGTTGGCTAGGATATACTCTTTCTTGGAATAACAGACAATTTGAAGAAATTAATTCAGGAAAAGAATATCCTTTTAAATATGATAGAAGACATGATTTAAGTATTGTTCTTTCTCATTCTTTTAATGATAAAATTTCTGTATCAGGAACTTGGGTATATGGAACAGGAAATTCTATTACACTAAACGAAGTTCGTTATCTTTCATTTAATCCTAATAATAATAATCCTGGATTAAATGAACAAGATGAAATAGAAGTTCCTGGATCTAAAAATAATTATAGAATGGATGCCTATCATCGTTTAGATATAGGAATAGATTTTAGAAAAGAAAAGAAAAGATATGAACGTACTTTTTCTTTAGGAGCTTATAATTTATATAGCAGAAAAAATCCATTTTATATTTATTATAATAGTTCTGAAAATACATTTAAACAAGTGAGTATTTTTCCTATTATTCCTTATTTTACTTATAAATTCAAATTTTAAAATTTGGGAATATATGATAAAAATATTAAAAATTTAAGGACCAACCTTATTCAATTTAGTGAAAAGAGTTGTGATTTTTGGTTCTTTTCATCTAGGAAAAGAACAAAGAGAATAGAATTTAAAA
>JAHDII010000064.1:8804-13718 GCA_020630895.1 Saprospiraceae bacterium | reverse complement strand
AAACCTAATGTTTTAAAAAAAAGAACTATTTTTTTACGAAATTTGTACATCATATAAAATATGAATTTAAAATGAGCAAAAAAGGTAGAGTATTAGTAGCAATGAGCGGAGGAATTGATAGTACAATGACAGCAGTATTACTACACGAGCAAGGTTATGAAATAGTAGGAATTACTATGAAAACATGGGATTATGCTAATTCTGGAGGCTCTAAAAAGGAAACAGGTTGTTGCTCTTTAGATTCTATTAATGATGCTAGAGAAGTAGCAGTAAGTCTAGGATTTCCTCATTTTATTGTAGATATTAGAGAAGATTTTGGAGATTATGTGATAGATAATTTTGTAGATGAATATCTAGCAGGACGTACTCCTAATCCTTGTGTTTTATGTAATACACACATCAAGTGGAGTTCTTTATTAAAAAGAGCTGACCAATTAGATTGTGATTTTATTGCTACAGGACATTATGCAATTATTAATGAAGAAAATGGAAGGAAATTTGTAACAAAAGCAAGAGATAGACATAAAGATCAATCTTATGTTTTGTGGGGCTTAAATCAAGAATGTTTACATCGTTCTATGTTTCCTCTAGGGCATTTAACAAAGCCAGAAGTTCGTCAAATGGCTTTTGATAGAGGATATACTGAATTATCTAAAAAAGGCGAAAGTTATGAAATTTGTTTTGTTCCTGATAATGATTATAGAGGATTTTTAAAGCGTAGGGTAGAGGGTTTAGAAGAGAAAGTAGATGGAGGAGATTTTGTGAATCAACAAGGAGAAATTATAGGAAAACATAAAGGTTATCCTTTTTATACTATTGGGCAAAGAAAGGGCTTGAATGTGGCTTTTGGAACACCTAAATATGTTACTGAAATTCGTCCAGAAACAAATACTGTAGTTTTAGGTGATATGGATGATTTATTAAGAAATGGAATGATGGTAGGGAAAATTAATTCTATGAAATATCCAGAAATTCCTTCTGATAAAGAATCCATTACTCAAATTAGATACAATAGCCCTGGAACATTATCTAAACTCAATAATCTAGGTTCTACTGTTGAAGTAGAATTTTATGCTAATGTTAGAGGAGTTGCTCCAGGTCAATCGGCTGTTTTTTATGAAGGAGATGATGTAATTGGTGGTGGAATTATCATGAGTAGCTTATCTAAAAAGGAAGAATAACAAATTTGGCATCTTTTTCGTATTAATAAATGGTATGATATGAATAAAAGTCCTAATGTCAACGTTTTTATAAAAAAGAATACAATGAAATCTATATTTATAAAGAGTATTTTATTATTGATGATGTCTATAACTATATTGCCTTCTTGTAGAGAAGGAACAGTAGCCGAAGATATAGATATAGAATTGGGTACAGATTATTATCCTTTAGAAGTAGGTAAATTTTTAGAATATCAAGTAGATTCTACAATCTATGATTTTGATGGAAATCTAGCTATAATACTAGAAAGTACGACTTTCATAAGAGAAGAAATTGTAGGCACAACAATAGATAATGAAGGAGATACTACATTTATTATAGAAAGATTTGAAAAATCAGATTTTTTAGCTCCTTGGGAAATTAAAGATGTATGGAGTACTAAAATAGCTAATAATAGAGCTGAAAAAATTGAAGAAAATATTCGATTAATTAAAATGGTATATCCTTTAAGAGAAGGAGTTGATTTTAATGCCGCTTTATTTGTTGAAGAAGGATTAACAGTAAGTATTGCTGGTGAAACTTTAGAAGCATTTAAAAATTGGAATTCAGAAGTTCAAACTATCGATACTCCTGAAACTATAGGTAGTTTTTCTTTTAATAATGTAGCAACAATGCTTTATGCTGATGATGAAAATTTAATTGAAAAAAGATATGCTATAGCAAAATATGCTAAAGGAATAGGATTAGCATATAAAGAAGAATGGATTTTAGATACTCAAGAATTGACAGAAACACTTCCTTGGGAAGAAAAAGCAGAGATAGGATATATTTTAAGACAAACTTTAATTAATCATAATTAAAAGTAAATGTGAGTCACCCCGAATTTTAATAACTAAAATTCGGGGTGAACTCTTTCAAGAAAAATCTATTTAAAAGTATAAAATACTCCAAAACGAAAAGTATAAGGAGCAGGTCTAGGAGAATTAATTCTATCATATAATACATCAAAAATAAAATCAGAATAAATTCCAAAACCTTCACCAAAAGAACTAGAATATCCAGCTCCTAAGAAAAAAGCATTTTCAGAAGATTTTTCAATAGGAGTTACATTTCCAAAATTATCTTTATACTTCCAATTATAAGTTAAAAATTGATATTCTGCTATAGCATAAAACTGTCCAAATACCTTAGCTTTTAGATTCACTCTCGGTCCTACTAAAGTAGCAAATTGCTTATCATTAGTATTTTGACTCAAAAATTGTTCTACATAAGAATATGTAAATCCTGCACTAGGAATCAAAAAGTCAAACAATTTATAACCTACTTCTGGAGAAAATTCTATTTGCCAACCATTGCTATACCCAAAACCCAAATAACTTCCTACAGTTAAACCTGAAACCTTACTTTCATCATCTAATGCTGCTTCAACATCATCATCAATATCATCATCTTTTTGAGCTTGAACATCAACAACACAAAACATCATAACTATAATCCAGATGAGACTTACGATTTTAAAACTTTTTTTCATAATTTAATTTTTAATAATACTCTAATATGTATTAAGACGTAAATATAAAATATATGTTTACAATCTATAAAAAATAAACGTTTTGAAACTTGAATTAATATACAAAATATCAACTATATTAACAGATTTTTAATGAAGTTATTCAATAAGTCAATTTTTTAAACAACTTAAAATCATAATATGAATCAACAAAAGGATAATTTATCTTATGGACTTAAAGGACTTGCTCTTATTTGGCCTATTGGTCTTCTCATTTTTTATATGCTAAAATCATCAAAACCTAAAGCTTCTAAAGAAGCACTTCAACAAAGTTTAATTGGCTTCGGAATTTTTTTAGTAATTCTTATTATTCTCTCTATTTTAAAGACATAAATCTTAGTATTTGTTTATAAAAAGAGAAACTATTTAAAAATCTCTTTTTGATTGTAAGTTCATTTTGTATTTTGCAAAAAAAAGCATTAGTAGGATATGAGTCAAAAGAAAAAAAAGAGCAATAAAAAGTCAAATGATAGAACGACAAAAAAATCAAATACAGCAAAAAAAGGTTTTAATTCATCTAAAAATAAGTTTTATTTATTGCTAGGAGCAGCAATTTTTGCTATTGCTTTTTTATTGTATTCTAATACCATTACCCACGAATTTGCTTTAGATGACAACTCCGTATTAGCAGATAGCCATATTGTTAGAAAAGGAGCTTCAGCAGTTGGAGAAATTTTTTCTACTAGATACAGAGAAGGAACTTTTGGAAAATCAAGTACCATGTATCGTCCAATGTCTATTGCTATGTTTGCCGTAGAATGGAGCATTTCTCCTGATAATCCTACGATACATCATTTTGTAAATGTATTATTATATGCATTCACTTGTATGTTGATGTTTTTAACCTTTAGAAAAATATTAAGCCAATATACAGTATGGATCCCTTTTGCAGCTACATTAATTTTTGCTGTTCATCCCATTCACACAGAAGTAGTCGCAAACATTAAGAGTAGAGATGAAATTCTACTTCTTTTCTTTGCTATTCTAGCATTAAATATGATTTGGAAATATCTAGAAAAAGAAGATATTAAATATTGGATTTTTTCGGTATTAGCCTTTTTAGCAGCAGCTTTTTCTAAGGAGAATGTTGTAAATTTTGTACTTCTAATTCCCTTGACTTTATTTTTCTTTTCTAAAGTGAAAATAAAAAAATTAGCCTATATTACCTTATCTTATATTGCAGCATTCGGATTGTTTTTTGTAGTGAGAATGAATATTTTAGGCTCTGCTACAGGTAAAAAAGGTAAAGATCATTTTATAGATAATTTTCTTTTAGGAGCAGATGGATTTGTAGAAGAAAAAGCAACAGCCATGTTAGTAATGGGGAAATATCTCCTATTATTATTGGTTCCTTATCCCTTAATTTGTGATTATAATTACAATTATATTCCTTTAACTTCTTTAGCCGATTGGAAAGTCATTCTTTCTATTATAATTCATTTGGTTTTATTAGGATATGCACTCATAAACCTCCAAAAGAAAACATTATTATCCTATGCTATTTTATTTTATCTCATTAGTATGGCACTATTCAGCAATATTTTTATGTTAATTGGTGCAGGAATGGGAGAACGATTTTTATTTATTGGTTCTTTTGGTTTTAGTTTAGGAATTGCATTCTTATTAGCGAAATTTTTAGGAACAGGAACACAAAAAGAAAGTATTCATAATTTTAAAATGTTATTGGATGCAAAAAGAACAGGTTTATTAGCAGTATTAGGAATTATTATCGCAGTTTATTCTTTTATGACATTTGATAGAAATAGTGATTGGTTCAATTCCTATTCTTTATATCAAGCAGATATTGTAAAAGCTCCTGAAAGTGCAAGACTTAATGGTTATTTAGGAACAGAACAAATGAAGCAAGGAAGAGATATTAAAAAAGAAGATCGCGAAAAAGCAGTACAATTCTATGATACTGCTATTGAAACTTATACTAGGGCGGTAGATATCTATCCAGAATATACAGAGGCAATAGGACAATTAGGGCTAGGCTACTTTAGAAAAGGAGAAATAGAATCAGAGAAAAGTAGAGAGGCAGCTAGTAATGGCAATCAAGCATTGGCTCAACAACATGAACATACCGCACAAGGATTGTATGTAAAAGCCGAATCATATTATCAAAAAGCCATTCTAGATGATCAATGTAAAGGCTCTATTTTTAGTAATTATGGAAATATTAT
>JAHDII010000064.1:0-8777 GCA_020630895.1 Saprospiraceae bacterium | reverse complement strand
AGAGGAATGTCATATCGTAGCATTGGTAAAGAAGCAGAAGCTCAAGCACATTTTAAAAGATCTTTAGAATTATTTGAACAATCTGTAAAACGACAAGAAAATTATGCTGATGGCTGGATGAATCTAGGAAGTGCCTATGGAATTTTAGGAAATCATCAAAAAGCAGCCGATTGTTTTAATAAAGGATTAGAATATGTGATTAAAATTCCTACAGAAATTACTATAAGAACGATGCTTTCTATTGCATATACGAATTTAAATAGAAAAAGAGAGGCTGAAGAAGAATTAAAAAAGGTAGAACTATTAAAACAACAACAGAATTAAAAAAAATCTTTTAAAAAATACTTAATAAAATATAGAAAACTAAGATAAATTTAACAATCAATAATGTCACAAATATTCAATAAATAAAGGCTATGAAAAGACCATTTTGTATCATAATAGTATTTTTCTTTCTTCCAATTTTATTGGTAGCTCAAAATAAAATTGATGTGGCACTTCAAACATTAGTATCAGATGTTGATATGAAAAATGCATCTATTTCTGCAACAGTAATAGATGTTCAATCAGGCACTGTTGTGGCTTCATATCAAGCTCATAAAAGTTTGGTTCCAGCATCTTCTATGAAGGTGATTACGACCTCATCTGCTTTAGCTATATTAGGAAAAGATTATCGTTTTAAAACAGAAATTTTGTATGATGGAAACATTACAAATGAAGGAGTTTTAAAAGGAAATATTTATATTAAAGGATATGGAGATCCTACTTTAGGAGCTGATAAGCCAGAAGGAAATACTCCATTAAATTCATTAATGAAAGCTTTTGTTACAGCAATTAAAAGTAAAGGAATTAAGAAAATAGAAGGCAAAATTATAGGAGATGCTTCTTATTATGAATATGCAACAACAGCTCCTACTTGGCAATGGGAAGATATAGGAAATTATTATGGAGCAGGAGCAGGAGGCTTAAATATAAATGCTAATACTTATGAACTAACATTCCAACAAAATCCTAAAAAAGGAGGACAGCCAACAGTTATAAATGTAAAGCCTTATATTCCTAATTTAGTATTATTCAATGAGGTAACTTCTGGAGAGCGGAACAGTGGAGATGAATGTTATATTTATGGTGCCCCATATCAATATACTCGGTTTTTACGAGGAACGATTCCTCTAGGAACAGGAACGTTTACAGTGAAAGGAAGCATTCCTGAACCTGCATTTTCTGCGGCATCTATTTTGCTTGAAGCCCTAGAGAAACAGGGCGTTTCTACCTCAAAAATGGCAACAACAATATTAGAAATAAAAAGAGAAGGAACCTATAAAAACTTACCTAAAAAAAATATCTATACCCACCTTTCTTTGCCCCTATTAGAAATCATTAATATTACAAATGAGGAGAGTATTAATTTATATTGTGAGGCGATGCTTAAAGCAGTAGGGATGAAACAAAAAAATCAAGGAACAAGAGAAAAAGGAATTGAAGCAATTCAAGAATATTGGAGTGCAAAAGGATTAGATATGAAAGGTTTTTTTATGGAAGATGGGAGTGGTCTTTCTCCTAGAAATGGAATTACTTCTCATCAATTTGCTACACTAATGAAACTTATTTTTGCAGATAAAACTGTTCAAGCAGATTTTAAAAATTCTCTTCCTATTGCTGGACAAACAGGAACCTTAGAACGAATGTTTAAAAATTCTCCTGCTAAAGGAAAAATTTGGGCAAAAACAGGCTCAATGAGGAGAATAAGAAGTTATACAGGTTATGCAAAATCAAATTCAGGAAAATGGCTCTCATTTTCTATTATAGTTAATAATTATGCTTGTTCTAGTAGTATAGCTCGTAAAAAGTTAGAACAGTTTATGACTTCTCTTGTATCATATTAATCCCAATGATTTATAGGGTATTATTTAAATCTATACATCTTCTTAAAATGTATAGATTTATATTAACGCTATTTTTAAAGAAAAAGTGAGATATTTCAACTATAAAATAAAAGAATATATAATAATGTGAAACACGTTTTTTCGTGTTTTGTATGTCACAAATGTGGTGTTTTCGCCTCTAGGAGATAATTTCTTTGGCATTGGTTTTGGTTTATCCAAGCATGTATTAAATGCACTAAAATCATTAATAAGAAATTATTTAAAACATCAGAGAAAATGCACAAGCTATACTTTGTAGTAATTATTATCTTCATTTTTTTTCAAACAAACTCTATTGCTCAATCCTCTTTGGGTTCAATTCTTAAAAAGAGTGAATATAAAAATACAACATATTTACAATTTACTCAAAATGAATTTTCTTCAGAATTAGAATCTTTATTAATTGAACAAGGAGCAAAAATAAAAGGTAAATATACTAACGGCACCATAATTATTTCTCTTCCTAATAATAAAACTGAATTAGTAAAAGAACAAATAGAATCTAAAGTTTCTGTACCAAATTCAGAAATTAAAATTTCTCCAAGTTTAGAAAGAACAGGCATAGTAGGAGTAGCTATTACTTTTTTCGAAGATATTTCTTTAGATGAAGTGAAACAAATCAAATCGAAATATGGAATTATTGATAATGAATATTCGATGGAACATAAAAGAATCATTATTGGTAATCTAAATGCAAATCAATTTGAAGAAATAGCAGCTTTACCTTATGTTTCTTTTATTAGCGAATTAATGGAAGAAGAACCAATACCTCAAGGAGATGAAGGAGCAGCATATCATCATGCAAGTGTTGTAGTAGATACTGACGGTAATAGATTAACAGGAGATGGAGTTGTAGTAGGTGTTGGAGATGGAGGAGCATTAGGACAACATATCGATTTTGAAGGAAGAAATATTAATTATGCAACAGGAACATATTCTTCTTTTGGAGATCATGGAGATAAAATGTGTGGCATTATTGGTGGAGCAGGAAATTTAAACGAAAAATTTCAGGGATATGCTCCAGAAGCTACTATTGTAACTCAAAAAACTTTTAGAATTTTTTATTACTTGCCAAATTATTATGAATCAGATGAAATGGTTCTAACGAATAATTCTTACGGTGTTTCTTTTTCTTGTTCAAATTCTGGATCTTATCAATATTATAGTAATTTTTTAGACCAACAAATGAATACTTATGAAGATGTATTACACATGGTAGCTGCTGGAAATTATGGAGGATTACAATGTGAAAGTTTACCTACAGGATATAAAACTGTTTTAAGTCATTTTGCATCAGCTAAAAATGTACTAACTGTTGGTGGAGCAATGTTAGATGGAACTGTGTGGGCAGGAAGTAGCAAAGGTCCTGTACAAGATGGTAGAATTAAACCAGAAGTATTGGGGCTTTCCGAAGGATTAGTAGCTACAGGGAATAATTATAATTATGGTGGGATGAGTGCTACAAGTGGAGCTACTGCAAATGTAACAGGTATTACTACATTATTATATGAAAAATATAAGAAATTAAATAATGACGAAAACCCTAAAGGTGCTTTAATTAAAGCAATATTATGTAATACAGCTGATGATGGTGGAAACCCTGGACCTGATTATGCTTATGGATTTGGAATTGTAAATGCAAAGAGAGCAGCACAAGCTATTGAAAATCAAAATTATAGTTTTGGACAAACTACAATGGGTGGAGAAACTCAATCTTATACTATTAATGTAGCAGAAGGACAAAAAGAACTGAAAGTGATGTTATATTGGAGTGATGCAGGTAATGCTGTATATGGAAGTGATGCTCTAGTCAATGATTTAGATGTGAAAGTAATTGCTCCTGATGGAACAGAATATTTACCTTGGGTTTTAGATTATATCAATGTTCAAAATAATGCAGTAAGAGATTTTGATAGAATTAATAATATTGAACAAATTACGTTAGATGCTCCAATGCAAGGAGAATACACTATTGTTGTAACTACAAATTATATTAATACAGATCTACAAAAATTTGTTGTAACTCATGATATTATTGAAGAAGACTTACAATTGACTTATCCTATTTTAGGAGAATCTTTTGAGCCTTCAGAAAATATTTATATTTCTTGGGAAGCTGCTATAGATGGAGCAACAGGTTACCAATTAGAGTATTCTACAAATAATGGTACTTCTTGGCAAATGATTTCAAATTCAATTGCTGCCTCAGCTAGAAATTTTACATGGACAACTCCCAATATAAATTCAGAAAAAGTTCAAGTAAGAATAACAGCACAAGGAACGTCTTTTTCTTCTACATCTAATCATTTTAATATTTTTAATAGTCCTAATAATTTTTCTGCTAATGCAATTTGTGATAATAATGTTTACTTAACTTGGGATGCTGTAGAAAATGCAACTGCTTATGAAATCTATATATTAGGAAAAGAAAAAATGGAACTGTTAGAAACCGTTACAGAAGCTGAATTAATGATTCATGAAGGCTTAGATATAGGAGTAGAATATTGGTTTGCTGTAAAAGCATTATTTCCTAATGGAGGAAAATCAAGGAAAACTAAAGCTATCAATACTACTCCATCTGGAATATTTCCTTGTCCTTGGGTGAATGATGTATCCTTAACAAATTTAAATGTAGGAACAATTAAAAAAGGAAGAGCTTATACAAGTACTTCGTTATCTAGTAGAACATTTAGTTTTAGTATTACTAATGTTGGATCAAATATATTGAATAGTATTCCTCTTGAAATTAAAGTAGGAACAAATGTTTTTGTTGAGGAGGTAACACAAACCGTAAATCCAGGAGAAACTATAGTTTATACAACAAATAATACATTTGATTTTACAGATGGAGGAATTTATGATATTGAAATAAAATCTACATTGGAGGGCGAAAATTTAATAGATAATGATGTATTGAATGACCAATTAATTCAATTACCAAATGAACCTATTTCAATTCCTAATTATTTCAGTACTCAAAATATTAATGATTTTTATTTTGATGAATCTGAGTTTGGAATTGAAAATGCATCTCATTTTGATTTCAATACAACAAACAATGTAGGATATTTTTCTACAGTAACTGATGAAGAAGAAGGAAATGTTTTTATTTTGAATAATAGTTCTGATACAGAATCTAGTGAAATTCTTATGACGTATAATTTATCTGGAGTAGGAAATGGAAAAACATTTATCAGATATAAAGTAAAAGCAGAAGGAAATTCAGGAACAGTTGTTTTAAGCATGAGAGGTTCAGATACTGAAAATTGGGTTGATATTGAAACCATCAATACTTCTGGAGATTGGTTTTCAAAAGATGTTAATATTACTCCTATCTTAAATTCAAATCAAACCGATTTATCATCAAGTACTCAATTTAGATTAGCAGCAGCAGGAGAAACAACGGTATCTTTAAGAGAGTTTGGCTTATTAGACCAAGCAAGTCTATTACCTGTAGAATTAATTTATTTTAAAGGCAATAAAATAGAAGAAAATGCTATTTTAGAATGGAAAACAGCATCAGAAGAAAATAATGATTATTTTGAAATTCAAGTAGCAAAAGGAGAGGAGGCATTACAAGCAGGCACATTTGAAACATTAGGAAGAGTAGAAGGAAATGGAACAACTGTTGAAGAACAATTATATACTTATTTAGATACAGAAAAATTCAAATCTGGAATACGATATTATAGATTAAAACAAGTAGATTTTGATGGTGCTTATGAATATTCAGATATTATATCTATTGAGTTTGAAGAAAAACCAGAATTAGATTTACATGTGTATCCTAATCCAGTTGTAGCTGGAGATGTCCCAAATGTTTATTTTGAATTACCGATAACTTCAGAAGTAGATTTTATTTTAACAGATGTAACGGGTAGAGTATTAAAAAGAATTAAAAGGACTTTTGAGCCTGGAAGTATTACTATTTCTATAGAAATGGATAAAAATTTAGCTCCAGGTATATATTATCTTTCAGGAATTTTAGGAGGAACAAAAGAAGTAGTAACCAAAATTGTAAGAGTGAATGAATAAGAATTAAATTCACTATAAAAAGAAATAGCCTCTATTCAATTACTGAACAGAGGCTATTTCTTTTTAAGAAAAATATGAAAATAAATTTCTATTTAATTATTGTTTAATAATTTTAAAAATTTCAGAATTTCCTTCTTTCGTTTTAATTTGAATAAAATACATTCCTGAATTTCCTTGAATATCTAAAGAAATATTTTGTTGATTTTGATATGATTGATGAAATATTTTTTGTCCGGAAATATTCATAATATTAATTTCTATTTCTTTATAATTTTTATCTAAATCAATAATAACGCTACTTGTAGTTGGATTAGGAAATATTTTAAATAAATTTTCAATATTAGGAATATTAAAAATAGGAGTTGAAAAATCTATAATTCCATCATCAACTATATGAGAGGTTATATTAGTAAGAATAGGCTCATTAAAATCAAAATAAATACCAACACTGTTATTTAATTCTGTTCCGTTGGGTAAATTAGGTATTTGATCTACAGTAAATACAACAAAACCATGACTAGCTTCCTCATTGGTAGTGCTATCAGGTAATAAAATATTTTCAAAAGTCCATTCTAAAACTCTAGGACCATACATCTGAAAACTATAAGTATGACTCGATGCTCCAGATTGTACAGAAAAAATATCAAAATCTTCTTCTAATGTATCTCTTACCACAACAGTAAAAGCTGTATCTGTTCCTGTATTTTGGAATCGAATTACATATTCCATTTGCTGATTAGGCAATATATAATGTTCTTCTCCTAACCCTAAAGGAAAACCTGTTTTATCATTCGGGTCATAACTAGCAGTAACAGGTCCACAATAAATATCTACAACAGGATCATCATCATCGTGAGGAAAAATATTGACTAAATTAGGAATCCAATTATCTGCATCACCACATAATTCAACACTAGCATTAGGATGAGAATTACCAGGGTGTAAAGGATGTTGATCCGCTTGTAAATGCCAAGTTTGTCCTGTTCCTTCAAAAGCAAAAACGATGGTTTCACCTCCTACTAATTGGATAGAGTCAAACATGAAAAATTCTCCATCAATAAAAATAGAAACAGGAGCAAAACAATCCATATCTCCATCACCTAAATCACCTGTATTGGTAATTTCAAAATAAATACTATCATTTTGACAGTAACCTTCTACATTTAAGCTAGAATTATCCCAAGGTAATGTACAAGGAGTAATATTAGGATTAGGAGGGTTAGGAATGGTATCAAAAGCACATACTTCTTGAGGATACATATTCGCTTCCATACACAATGTTTGTCCTAGAATTGCTTGACAACTTATACTTGCTTCTATCCAGAAATTTTCACACATACCAGGATCTAAATTTCCAATATTAAACTGATACATATTATTTCCCAAATCCGTATAAGGAATACTAGCACCAGTAGGCATAATTAATGGGTCTAATTCTACAATCACATAAGCATTTTCTAAAGTGGTGGTAGCAGTTAAAGCATCACAGGCATTAACATAAATCCCTTGCCCTTCTCTACAAGGACGAATAAAAGGCATATGAATGCTAACATCGGAAACAGCACAAAGTTCTGTAGATGTAAGTCCAAACTTTTCAACAAAAAGAAATTCAGTAGAATTGGGAATCGTAAAATTTTGTGTTACAGAACAAGAGGTCATCCAATTATTAGGAACATCATAAGTAATAGTATAATCGCCTGCAGCTAACATATCCGTTTGCCAAAAACCTAATTCATTAGTTTGAACAATAATATCTCCTGGTTGAATTATTGCTAAACGATCATTTAAACCTACTTCATCATCATGAATACAGTTTTCATTCAAATCATAATAAATTTGACCTACTATACCTGTACTATTACAATTATTTGAATATTCGAATTCGGCATTATTTGAAGAAACATTCAAATCTACACTAGTAAAAGAAGTGGCTGCTTGGGCAAGCGTCCAATCTGCAATAGTTGTATTAGTTAAATCTGTAATAGTAAAATCATTAATATTGATATCTGTAGGTTCCCAACAAGGTCCACCATTTTCTGTTGTTTCAAAAAAACTATCTGCTGACCAAAGTCCCGATTGTGGAGATAATGGATTATAGTCTATTACACGTAACTTATTGCTAAAAGACATCTCTAAACTGGTAGCATAGATGCCTGTTTTAACGGCTAATAAATTTCCATTTAAGTCTAATTGCATGATGCCTCTTCCCAAATTAGGAAGATCAGAACCTGTAAAACTAGCATAAATTTTATCATCTACTATAAAACAATGAGATGTAACAAGTTCATGTCCATTATAATTATATTCTTTAGCCCATAAAATAGTATTCATATCAGAAGAGATATTCATAATAATAGGGATATTAATATAATCATTATGTGTTCTATGATGCCCACAAAGTAAATAAGAACCATCAGGCATGATTGATACTTTATTAATATTATAATTCATATTAATTTCGCTTTGTAGTTTTTTATTTTGAACGATTGTTCCATCTTGAATATCAATTTCTGCAAGAGTTCCCTTCCAAAAATCAGCTCCACTAGAACCCCCTGAGATTAATAAATTACCATTAGCAGTTTCTCCAGCTAAATAAAATTGATCATCAGCACCTGAAGTCCCATATCTATTAGCTAGAATAATAGCTCCAGTACTTTGATCAATTTCTACAAGAAAAAAATCATCTCCCCACAACCAACCAGATAAAAATAATTTTGAATTATCTCTAGATTGATAAATATTTAAATTTCTAAGAGAAGAATGAGAATATTCTTTAGCCCATACAATAGTACCATTAGGAGTAATTCTCATAATTTG
>JAHDII010000063.1 GCA_020630895.1 Saprospiraceae bacterium | reverse complement strand
AAAATATTAATACCGTAGGAACTAAAAACATAAAAAATGAGACTTCGATTAAAATTTATTATTTTATTTTTATTTCTTTTGCAATTTTCAAAAGCTTATGTTGTTAATGATGATATTATTGAAAATTCAAGGAAAACAGATTCACTTAACTTGCTTCTCTTTGCCTTACATACTCAAAGTGAACTGTGGAAAATAAAATGGGATTTTAATCAGCCATTAGACCTGTGGCATGGAGTGGAGTTGAATAATTTGGGTAGAGTTTTTTGCATTGATTTAGATGGAGTAGATGATTGTAATGCATCAAAAAATGGAGGGAATCATTTGCATGGAACTTTACCTGAATTACAACTCCCTTTTTTAGAACATTTATTTTTAAGTAGCAATAAAATAAAAGGAAAAATACCAAGCTTTAAAGGTTGTCCTAATTTGCTAACACTTCAATTAAGTGGCAATAGATTTGAAGGAGAAATTCCTTCTTTGAATCATTTAAAGAAAATCAAAAAAATAGATCTAGAATACAATCAGTTAACTGGAAAAATCCCTGATTTTTCTATGAATGAATTAGAAGTTTTATATTTGGGATTCAATTACTTATATGGTAACATTCCAGAGTTTTTATCTTTGAAAAAACTAAAACATTTATATATTAACCACAATCAATTGAGTGGAGGGTTGCCTCATTTTTTTCATCTTAATCAGTTAGAGCATTTCATATTTAATCACAATCAATTTGAAGGACCTTTACCTAACTATTTTAAGATTTTATCCTTGCAAATTTTAATAGGAAATAACAATCAATTATCAGGATGTATTGAAGAAGTTAAATATAAAAACTTTTTTCTATTTAAAGTTAATGATAATCAATTGTTTAACTGTAATACAATTTCAGAAAAAATACCTTCTGCTTTTAGCCCTAATGGAGATGGTGTCAATGATTTTTTTGTGATAGATAATACTGAAAATAAAATAGTAATAAGTGTTTGGAATACTCGAGGTGTTTTAGTTTATCATACAGATGATTACCATAATAATTGGGATGGAACTGACTATAAAAATAATAAAAAATTACCAGAAGGATTTTATGTTTTATATGTTCAAATAGGAGAGTATCAAAATAAAAAAATGATATTAATAAAATATTAAATTATAAATGGAGATAAAAAATAAACATAATCAATCTTTAGACGAAATTTCAATTTATAAATTGATTGTTTTTTTTAATCAATTAATGAAATTAATACTAAAAAAATGGTATGTTTTTGTGTTTGCATTTATTGTTTTTGCTATGGTGCAATGTTTTCAAATTTCAAAAGTAAAACCTACATACCCTGCCAACATTAAACTATTTATTAAACCTCAAAATATTGCAAAAGAAAATAAATTATTTTTAGAAGGTTATGCACAAATCATTAGTTCTAAAAAAATATTAGAAGAAGTCCTTTTTTCAGAAGTAACTCAAGATACAATTCAAGAATTATTAATCAATAAATATCTAAACGCGTATTTTCAATTCAATCCAGAAGGATTAGATAATTCTATTCCTCCATTTTTTCAATTTAAAAATAGAGAAATAGAAAAATTAGATTCATTAGAATTTATGGTATTGTTGAGAATTGTAAAAAAAATTTCTACTCCTACATCAAATTATAGTGATGGATTTGTCAGCGTTTCTGCTGATTATGATTTAGGATTTATTACGATTAATGTTTCAACTCCAGCTCCCCAATTATCTATTTTAATTTTAGAAAAATTATATAAAAAAGTCAAACAACTTTTAATTAAAAATACAAATTTACCGTATTATTTAGCTTTTAAACATTTAAAAGAAGAAACAGATTCTTTATCATCAGTATATAAAAAGAAATATTATCAACTTAATATCAATAGAGATAAAAGATTAAGACTTTTAAAAATAGATTCTATAGATATTGGATTAATAAAATCTTTGGAAAAAAAGATTTATCAATTAGAAGTAGAGGCTGAAATATGTAAAACAGAATATTTAGCGAGTATAGAACAATTAAAACTTTCACAAGTTGAAATGGATCAGAAATCATTATTGATATATGAATTAGAAAAAACTCATCATTATATTGAACCGTATCAACCTAGTGTAGGATGGGCTTGTTTAAAAGGAGGTTCTTTAGGTCTAATAGGGATCCTATTTTTCTTTGTGATTATTCAAATATTGATGGACATTAAAAAAGAGATGAAAATAGAGAAATCTCAAAACCTTTAAAATCCTACCAAAAACCGAAACCTTCTTTCTAAAAGCCGAAAATTATCATTTCTCTTCTTTTTTTTAGCATAAATTGCTGCTATTATATCTAATTAAAAAGAATGATAATGAAGACAAAAATATCGGCAATTATTACTTTAATTTTTCCCTCCTTTTTAGCAATTCGTTTATTGAATTTATTAGGACATAAAATTCATATAAAAGCTAAAATAGGATTTTCATGGATAGAGTCACCACTAATTATAATGTCTGAAAACAGTTGTATTGGACATTTGAATATTATTAAAATTTCTTCTATTCAAATGAAAGAGAATGCTTCTATTAGAAATTTTAATAGAATGCGTGGTCCTTTTAATTTGAAAATGGAAAAAAGAGCAGCAATAGGAAATAATAATAGTATATATCGTGCTAAATTTCCTATTACTATAGGAATTACTGAATTGTATTTAAGCGAATTAGCCATTATTACAAGTAAGCATACTTTTGACTGCACCTGTTCTATTTTTATTGGCGATTTTACAACAATAAGTGGTTTTGGTACTCAGTTTTGGACACATGGCTTCTATCATGAAAATCAAGGTGTTGGACGAATTAGAATTGATGGTTCTATAATTATAGGAAATAACGTTTCTATTGGTTCTCGCTGCATAGTTAATCCTGGTGTTAGAGTAGGAAATGCTATTAATGTAGGAGGAAATTCTTGTATCTCTAAATCAATTCTAAATCCAGGAATGTATGTTTCTCAAGGGTTGAGATATATTCCAACAGATATTTCAAAAATAAAAAATCGATTACAAAAAAATACAAAATATACAATTGTAGATGTTTATGAAAAATCTGTGGCTTAGTAAAATAGAAATAAATAAAATACAAAAAGAAAAAGTATTTTCAATCATTGTTTTTGCATTTTGTTTTGGAATAGTAAAAATTAATTCTATTAGTTCAATCTTTATTAGTTCTAATTTTTCACCATCAACTGAAATTTTTGGAATTTTAGATTATGCTTTAGCTGTGGGCTTAATTGTATCTATTCCTGTAATGATAGGCTTACCTGGGGCATACCCTTATTTTATTATTAAAAAAAATAAAATAGAATATGAATACTTTTTCTTTTTTCATGGTTTATTCATAGGAATAACAACGGTTGTATTTTATTTTTTAATTCAAATTTTTGATTTAGGAATTTCTATATATATACAATTCGTTGCTTTAGTAACAGTTGTTTTTTCCTTGCAAATTATTGCTTCAGTAATTTATAAATCAAAAAATAAAATTTATAAATCACTGATTTTTGAATCAGGTTTTTTTCTCTTGTTGAATGGTTATAATTTATATTTATTTATAAACAAAGAAGAATTGAATATCCAAATATTAATTCATGTTTATTTATGTTATATCATTGGATTGATTATTTATTATGGATATAAAATATCAATAATAAATAAAATAGAAATTAAGAAATATAAAGAAATTATAAAATTCGGAATGTATTTAGTTATTGGATCATTCTTAATAATGGCTTTAACTACTTCGTCAAGAATTTTTATTAAAGAATTGTTAGGAATGAAATATGTAGGAATTTATGGGATATATTTTAGAATAGCAGCATTAATTGTCATTTTATATCAAATTA
Organism: Saprospiraceae bacterium; assembly: GCA_020630895.1. Classification (GTDB taxonomy): domain Bacteria; phylum Bacteroidota; class Bacteroidia; order Chitinophagales; family Saprospiraceae; genus JAHDCE01. The sequence continues at coordinate 10,218 of JAHDII010000063.1, read as the reverse complement.
TAAATATTGTTTTTTTTAAAAAAATATATACAGCGAGTTCGGAAAAATTAGATGATGTTTTCTTTGTATTCTTATTCTTAATTACTCTTATTAGTTTATTGTTTATTCCTTTAGTTCCATATGTGTTTATTCCGTTTGTAGAACTAATAAACGATACTTGGGAGTCTAATAGTAATCTTTACATACTGCTTTCTTTTCAGATGATTTATTGGATAGGTTTAGCACTTTTTGAAAATGTTATTCATAGAGAAAATTTATCTAAAAAATGTAACAAAGGCTTATTTGTCTTTGTGATATTATTACTTGTAATTATACTTTTTTTAAGTATGATAAATTTGATTAATCTTTTTTCAATTACATTGGTAAATACAATAATTATTTATGGTGCGTGTGAATGGAAAATTTATTTGTTGCGTGAAAAATCATTAATGTTTTATAAAACTCGAAAATTATTAAGAATCATTTTTATGGGTTTATTATTTTATTCATTCATTTAAAATTTAATATCATGAATATATGTTTTGTATCAAATTTTAGTAAAACGTATTTGTTTAATGCTATATCTAAAGAATTAAGTAAACAAGGGTTTTCAATTTATTGGATAGCTACCAATAAAAACATTTTTGAATATTTAAAAAAAGATTGTGATATTAAAAATATATTATTGTTGAATAAAAAATATGTTCATGTTGAAAATGAACCTATAGGAGATTTTAAAATAAATGAACTTGTTTTTGGTGATAGAATGTTAAAAAATAATAAAGCATCGTCTAGAGATTTTTTAATAAATATTCAAAAACCTACTTATGATTTTATTCAATCAAATCAAATCAATTATATATTCGGAGAATTAACTTGGGCTCATGAAATTTTAATTCATAGAATATCTACAAAATGCAAAGAATTAAATTGTCAATTTTTAAATCCTCATGTTGTTAGAATTCCTAATAATAGATTCGCTTTTTTTACAGACGAATATCAAAGTGAAATATTAGAAATAAAAAATAGGAATCAATTTTTTTGGAAGAAATTACAAGCTCAAGCACCTTATTATTCAAAAATAAATAAAAATATACAAAAAAGAATAAATTCCATTCAAGGTAAAATATTGCGATTGAAAAAAATAATGCATTATTTTAAAATAGATAAATTAGATCCTACTTTAGAAAATAATCTATTTAAAAGAATTAAATGTTTTCTTAAAAAGGAGTGGAATAAAAATCAATATAAAAAGATTAAATTTTCATCATTTGATGTAATTAAAAACAAACCTTACGTTTTCTTGGGATTACATAAACAGCCTGAAGCATCTATTGATGTTTTTGGACGATATTATGAAGATCAATTCCAAAATATTATTAATATTTGGAGAGCTCTTCCGTCAGGTTGGAATTTAATTATTAAGGAGCATAGTGTTGCTATAGGTTATAATGAAAAATCATTTTATAAAAAGATTCAATCTTTGCCTCAAGTCTTGTTAATTGATGACTCAACATCTTCTTATGAAGTGATTCAAAATTCAGAATTAGTTGTAACTGTAACGGGAACAATGGCTTATGAAGCTTCTTTGAAAAATATTCCAGCTTTAACTTTAGTTCCAACTTTTTTCAATCAGCATTTTTTATGTCAAAAAGTATCGTTAGAAGATTTGCGAAATCTTGATTTGAAAATTATTAAAAAAAATATATTAAAAAAGAAAAAAAATATTGAATCCTTTTCAAAGTTTATTTATAAAAATACTTTCGAGGGCAATGTTTTAGATCCTATTTCTGACCCTAAAGTTATGGAAGATGAAAATATAAAATTAATATCAAAAGCTTTTGGAAAAGCGATGTTATTTTCGGAAGAAATAAGAACAATAAAACCTTGTTATGTTGCTGCTTAAAAATATAAATAATATTAATTTTACTAGTGCCGAAAAATGGACATTTATTTTCTTGCTAAGTTTGTCGTTTACAGGAATTAGTATTGTGCAAATAGGAAAAGCTATTTTAACCCCTTTTCATTTAATAATGGGATTTACTATAGTTTATGTGTTCTTGATAGAGCCCAAAATACATAAAAGTATATCTGTTTTTTTATTTGTGTTTATTATTTATATTTTGGGTGTTAATTTATTTAATTACCCCAATATACGATATACTTCAATATTATATACTTTAATTTATTGTATAGAATTTTATATTATTTTGTATTGTATTAAATTATGTAAAAAAGATGTAGTTAAAAAACTATTGAAAACTATTATTTATTTATATTTTTTTAATTTAGTTTTAGGAATGATGATGAATTTGTTATCTTTTTATCATCCTCTTATTAACAGTGTTGTACAAATTTATATAGATCAAGAAGGTATAGGACGTCCTATGGGTTTTTCATCAGAACCTTCTTATGCTGCTTTTATTTTAAATGTTGCTTTTATTTCTTATTCGCATTTAAATAATCATCAATTAGATAGAGCTACTGTTTATTTATTTGTAACTTTATTTTTGTGTATGGTGTTAACCACCTCATCTTATGGATTTATATTCTTTGTTATAATTATATTAGATTGGATAATTGTTGTATATAAAAGAGGTAATGTATTGTTGAAAAAAATATTACCATTTTTATTTACGGCATTATTTTTTATTATTGTTTTAATACTTCCTTATATCAATAATAAAGCAATTCAAAGAATTGTGAATGTTTCAAAAATTACTTTAGATAATAGTTATTCTTCTAGAGCTAGGGTTTTGAAATTGCAAGAAACAGATGCTAGTGCATTTGCTAGAATTGGACCTACTTATTTATTGTTGTCACAACATGATGTTTCTACCTTTGTTATAGGAAATGGAGCAGGAGCTTCTGGTATTTTTTTATCTGATTTTTTAGAAGGTATTTTAGTTGATGAAGAAAGAGTTTCTGTTGATACAGGAATCATTCCTGCTTTGTTTTTTGATTATGGTATTATAGGAGGAATTTTGTTTTTTATATTATTATATGTTCATTTCTATAAACTTAATTTTACTTTTTGGCTCTTGTTTTTTTTAATTCTTCCTAATGCTAATATAAATACTCAACTCATTTGGTTTTGTATTATTTGTTTCGCCTATGTAAATATGAAAAAATAATTTTAAAAATTAAAAATAAATATTATGAAAAAAATAAAAATATTAATTGATGCCCGATGTGTTGGAGGAGAAGGTCAAGGAGTTTTAACTTATATAAAAGGATTATATACTGCTTTGTATGAAAAATATTCAGAACATTATGAATTGTTTTTTGCAGGGTATCAAAAAGAAGATATCAAAAAGGATTTTCCTTTTGTTGATGATGAACATTTTATTTCTTTGCCCAAAATTTCAAGAATGAATTTATTTCTATTTTTATTTCCTCGAATAGAAAAAAAATATAAAATTGATTATTCTCATTTTCAATATGTAACACCTTTTAGAAAAAAATCTAAGCACATTGTAACAACTCATGATGTTTTGTTTTTAGACTTTTGGACTAACTTTTCTTTGTGGTATAGGTTAAAGCGAAAATATTTATTTAAGAAATCTTTGGAAAGAAGTGACATACGTTTGACCGTTTCTAATTATTCTAAAAATAGAATTTCAGAATGGTTTAATATTCCACAAAAAACTATTTCTATAACACCTAATGCGGTGCATCCTAAATTTTTTTCCTCTTTTGATAAAACTAAAGTGCAAAAAGAAATTAAAGAAAAATTTAATATTGAAAACTATATATTATTAGTGAGCAGAATAGAAAGAAGAAAAAATCAAGATGTCCTTTTAGAAATGTATAAAGATTTGCAGTTGGCAAAAAAAGGAATACAATTAGTTCTTGTAGGAAATAATACATTGGATGATGAAAAAATAGCTTCTAAAATTATATCGTTTCAAAAAAAATATCCTAATAAAATACATTGGCTTACTTATCTCAATGAAGAAGATCTCATGAAAATATATCAAGCAGCTAGAGTTTTTGTTTATCCATCAAGAGCTGAAGGTTTTGGAATTCCTCCAATAGAAGCAGCAGCATTAGGAATAGAAACACTATGCTCCAATCAAACAGCAATGCAAGATTTTTCGTTTTTTGAAAATAATTTAAAAGATCCTAATAATTATTATTTATTTAAAAATTCTTTAAAAACATTATTACAAAAAACACCCAATAATAAAATTAATACAGAGTATAGAAATCAAGTGAAAATGCTATATTCATGGGATAGATCAGCATCTGTATTACATCAAAAGATATCTATGGATTATTGTTAAAATAAAATTTTCTTCTAATTAGGTTTGCAATCGTATAATTGAAAAATTATGCGATTTTTTTTTGCTCAGTATATTTTCTGTCAAAAACCGAAGACTTTCTACCGAAAACCGAAAAAATCCTTTTCCCAACCTAGTTTCTCCATAGTTTTATATCATCAATTACAAACAATTATTTATTAAAACATAAAATTAAATATAAATGTTAGACTTAAATCATAAATCAATACTAATAACAGGAGGAACAGGTTCTTTTGGAAAGAAATTTATCCAAACAACCCTAGAAAGATTTCCTAAAGTTAAAAGATTAGTGGTCTTTAGCCGAGATGAATTAAAGCAATATGAAATGATGCAACAATTTTCTCCTAAAGTATATCCAGCAATGAGATATTTTATAGGAGATGTAAGGGATGTAGAACGATTAATACAAGCTTGTGAAGGCATTGATATTATTGTTCATGCAGCAGCTTTAAAACAAGTTCCTGCAGCAGAGTATAATCCTACAGAATGTATTAAAACGAATATTGGAGGAGCTCAAAACATTATTACAGCAGCATTAAAAACTAAAGTTCAAAAAGTAGTAGCCCTTTCAACAGACAAAGCAGCAGCACCTATTAATTTGTATGGAGCCACTAAATTATGTTCAGATAAATTATTTGTTGCTGCTAATAATATGAGAGGAAATAGAAACCTAACTTTTTCTGTAGTTAGATATGGCAATGTAGCGGGATCTAGAGGTTCAGTAATGCCTTTCTTTTTAAAGAAAAAACAAGATGGATATTTACCTATTACGCATCCTAAAATGACACGTTTTAATATTTCTCTTCAAGGAGGAGTAGATTTAGTAATGTTTGCTTTACAAAGAGCTATGGGAGGAGAAATTTATGTGAGCAAATTGCCTTCTTATAAAATTACAGATATTGCAAAAGCTATTGCTCCTTCATGTGTACAACGAATTATTGGTATCCGTCCAGGAGAAAAACTACATGAAGAAATGATTACTGCGGCAGATAGTTTTAATACTATAGAATTGGATCATCATTTTATCATTTGTCCTACGAATTTAGATTATCAAGGAATTTCTAAAAAAGATTATTTAAATCATTATCAATTTGAAAATGCAAAAGAAGTTCCTGTAGGATTTACATACAATTCAGAAGAAAATACACTTTGGTTAGATGTTCATGATATTCAACAAATAATTAAAGAAGAATTAAATTATCAATTTGGTGATAATGATAATTTGAAAGCAGCATAATGATTAAATATTATAACAAATGTAGCTCGTACAATTGAAGTCCCGATAGTATTTAATAACATTAAAATATACTAATTATGAAACTAAATATTCCATACGGAAGGCAGGAAATTACTCAAAAAGATATTGAAGCTGTTGTCAAAACATTACAATCTGATTGGTTGACACAGGGACCTGCCGTTGCAGAATTCGAACAAAAGTTTGCTGATTATGTAGGAGCTCAATATGCTGTAGCAGTTTCAAATGGTACTACAGCATTACATTTAGCTGTTAAAGCTCTGAATACAAAACCTAAAAGTAAAGTTATTACAACTCCTATAACATTTGCGGCAAGTGCTAATTGTATTAGATATTGTGATGCTGAAGTTATATTTTCTGATATTGATCCAGACACATTATTACTAGATATATTAAACATAAAACAATTATTACAAACAGCACCTAAAGGCACTTATTCTGGGATCATTCCAGTGAGTTTTGCAGGGTATCCTGTAGATATGGAAGCTTATAGAGATTTAGCAAATGAACATGATTTGTGGCTAATAGAAGATGCTTGTCATGCTCCAGGAGCTAGTTTTATAGATACAAAAGGGAAACTTCAAAAAACAGGAAATGGTAATTATGCTGATGCTACTATTTTTTCATTTCATCCGGTTAAACATATTGCTTGTGGAGAAGGGGGAATGATCACTACTAATAATTTTGAATTATACCAAAAATTAAGATTATTAAGAACACATGGCATTACTAAAGATCCTTTGCAAATGAAGGAAAATCATGGTCCTTGGTATTATGAAATGAAAGAGTTAGGATATAATTATCGTTTGGGAGATATTGCATGTTCTTTAGGAATTTCTCAATTAGAAAGAGCAGAAGAAGGCTTAGACCGTAGAAGAGAAATCGCTCGAATATATAATGAAACACTTTCGGATTTACCTATCCGAATGATACATCCTCCAAAATCTATTGATCATGCTTTTCATTTGTATATCATTCAGGTAGAAGAAAGATTAGCATTATATAATTATTTACAATCTAAAGGTATTTATGTTCAAGTGCATTATATTCCTGTACACACGATGCCCTATTACCAAAAATTAGGTTGGCGAAAAGGAGATATGCCTCATGCTGAAAAATATTATCAACATGGCTTGAGTTTACCGATGTATCCTTCTTTAAAAAATCAAGAATTAGCACAAATTATTAATCATATAAAAGAATTTTTCAATGAGAACACTAGCAATAATACCAGCAAGAGGAGGAAGCAAAAGAGTATATCGTAAAAATATTAGAAATTTTTTAGGAAAACCTATTATTTCTTATTCCATTCAAAATGCAATTCATTCTAAAGTTTTTGATGAAATAATGGTTTCTACTGAAGATGAAGAAATAGCAGATATAGCTCAATTTTATGGAGCAAATGTACCATTCAAAAGAAGCTTACAAAATGCTTCTGATATAGCAACAACAGTTGATGTATTGCTTGAAGTTATAGAAAACTATAAAAAACAAGGAATTGTATTTGCTTATGCTTGTTGCATTTATCCTACAGCAGCATTAGTATCTCCTTTACAAATTAGAAATGCTTTTAGAAAAATACAAAAAGAAAAATTAGATAGTGTCGTTCCTGTAGTTAAATATACTTATCCAATACAACGAGCATTGCAAATTACTCAAAATGGCAAACTCAAAATGGCAATGCCTCAAAATGTAAATAAACGAACACAAGATTTACAAGAAACATATCACGACTCTGGGCAATTTTATTGGTTTAATATTAAAAAATTATTGCAACAGAAAAGTCTATTCACCTCAAATAGCGGCTCTATTATTTTGCAAGAAAAAGAAGTGCAAGATATAGATACAGAAACAGATTGGCAAATGGCAGAATTGAAATATAAATTAATCAACCAGTACTATGAAAACACAGATTTATTTCCGAGTAGACGTGCTTGACAATAAAGGCACAGGACATCTAATCCGATCCATTGCTTTAGCAAAAACATTAGAACAACATTTTGAATGCATTTTTTTAACTAAAATCAAAAATCATGAATTATCTAAATTAATAACTGATGCAGGTTTTACTTTTATTCCAATGTCTTTTTCTTTTCCAAAAGAAATTAAATGGATTAAAAATAATCTGAATCAAAAAACAATACTTGTATTAGATGGCTATCACTTTGATTCAGAATATCAATTGCAAATTAAAAAATATGTAGCCAAATTAGTTTGTATTGATGATATTCATAACTATCATTTTTATGCAGATATAATTATTAATCATTCAGGAGGGATTACTCCTCAAAATTATTCTACATCTCCTCATACTAAATTTTACTTAGGTTTGGATTATGTATTATTAAGACCTCCATTTTTAGATGAAAATCAAATATCTCGAACCAATAAATCTATTAATAATATAATGATTTGCTTAGGAGGAGAAGATCCAGATAATAAAACTTTAGAAGTATTAAAACAATGTGAAAAAATATCTACTATAAAAACTTGTAATGTAGTTATAGGAGCTAAAAATAAAAATATTAAAAGTATTCAATTGTTTTCTAAAACATCTTCTCTTCCTATTCAAATATTGAATCGTTTGTCTGCTGTACAAATGGCAAAATTAATGAGAGAATGTGATACAGCTATTTGTTCTCCAAGTACAGTAGCACTTGAATTTTTAACAATAGGAGGTAATTTATTTTTATATCCTATTGCAGATAATCAAAAAGATATTCAAGCATTTTTATTAAAAAATAAATTAGCATTTCATTTTAATAATATTAAAAATATTTCTGAAAAAGAATTAGAAGAATCTATTACTCTGCAAAAAGAAGCCATAGATAAAAAAAGTCCAGAACGTTTGTTAAACATTTTTAAAAAATTAGAAATTCAAATCAACGTAAAAATTAGAGAAGCTTCTTTTAATGATATTTATCAATATTTTTTATGGACAAATGAAAAAGAAACTAGATTACAATCTTTCAATAATGAAAGAATTATTTTTAGTGATCATTATAATTGGTTTAAAAGAAAGATTATTTCAAAATCTTGTTTTTTATTTATTATGGAATTAAATCAAAAGCCAGTAGGACAAATTCGATTTGATGTTGAAAATGAAATGGCAACTATAAGTTATTCATTAGATAAAAAATTTAGAAAAAAAGGATTAGCTAAAATATTAATTCAAAAAGGAATTAAAAAATTACTTGAAAAAAATAAGAATATAAAATTAATTCAAGGATATGTAAAAAATACAAATAAACCGTCTATTTATACTTTTAAAAAATTAGGGTTTAAAGAAATGAATGAAACTCCAAAAATACTTGTTTTTAAATATCATTTTTTAACGGCTTCATAAAATTATGAATCATGAATTGTATCAAAATAAAAAATAGAAAAATAGGAAAAAATTTAAAACCATTTGTTATAGCTGAATTATCAGGAAACCATAATCAATCTTTAAAAAAAGCTTTAGCTTTAGTAGATGCAGCAGCTAAAGCAGGAGCAGATGCCATTAAATTACAAACATATACTCCTGATACAATGACTATCAAAGGAGCATATACTATTGAAAATAAAAATTCTTTATGGAAGGGTAGAGAATTATATGATCTTTACCAAGAAGCACATACTCCTTGGGAATGGCACCAACCTATTTTTGAAAGAGCTAGAGAAAAAGGATTGATTGCTTTTAGTTCTCCATTTGACGAAACAGCAGTAGATTTTTTAGAATCATTAAATGTTCCTGCATATAAAATTGCATCATTTGAAAACACACATCATCCTTTATTAAAAAAAGTAGCTCAAACAGGAAAACCTGTAATTATATCAACAGGAGTAAGTACTTTAGCAGATATAGATGAAGCTGTTCAAGTATTAAGAAAAAATGGATGTAAAGATTTAATTTTATTAAAATGTACAAGTACATATCCTGCAAATCCAGCCCATTCTAATATTAAAACTATACCACATTTATCACGGTTGTTTGATAATATACAAGTCGGTATATCGGATCATACTATGGGAATTGGAGTATCTATTGCTGCTGTAGCTATGGGTGCAACAGTAATTGAAAAACATTTTACACTAAGTAGAGCAGACGGCGGAGTCGATAGTGTTTTTTCATTAGAACCAGAAGAATTAGAACAACTATGTATTGAAACAGAAAAGGCATCATTATCAATGGGAAGAATTAAATATGGTGTTTTAGAATCAGAAACAAAAAATATTTCTTTTAAACGTTCTATTTATGTGATAAAAACAATTTTAAAAGGAGAAACCATTCAACCAAAGCATTTAAAAATTATTAGACCAGGGTTTGGACTAGAGCCTAAATATTATAATAATATCCTTGGTAAAGAGGTGAAAACAGATATCGTTGCAGGAACACCATTGACTTGGAATTTATTATAATATTTTTTATAATCTAAGTTGCATAGAATAGGCTTTATCACGAATTGTTTTTTATGAAAGATTAATTGGACTATAATCAATAATTCATGGTAAAGTCTAGTCTAATAAAGTCAAAAATTATTAAGTACACCATCCACAAAATATTATTTTCAAAGTGATTATAATAATAACGGTGGTCTGTGAACTTATTTACTGTGTAATTTACTGATTCATCTGCAACTTAGATTTTATATTAATAAAGTTTAATGTTTGTATATATATTAAATATTTTATGTATTT
>JAHDII010000062.1 GCA_020630895.1 Saprospiraceae bacterium | reverse complement strand
AAAATCTAAATTAATTTTATCTATATTTAAAATAATATTTTTTAATTCTTTTTTACTAGAAAAAAATAAACATTGATTATTAGTTGTAACTCTATTATAAATTACATCAAAAGCAATAATCGGTAATCCTAAATGCATTGCTTCAATTAAAGAAGGGTTTGTTCCTCCAGCACTATGACCATGAATATATATTTTAGCATTAGAGCGTAAAATGTTTAATTCTTTAGATTCATAAATTGGATCTAGCAAATAAATATGATCAAATTTTTTATATTTATTTTTTAATTTTTTTCCATATAAACTATTATTCCAGTTACCTACAATAACTAAAGGAAAATGAGTTAACTTTTCAAAAGTTTTTAATATAAGGTGAATATTATTTTCTGGTTCAATACGAGCTACTTTAAAAGCATAATTAGAATTTAAAAAGCTATATTGAGTAATATTATTTTTTGAAATATTTTCTTTATTGACATGATCCGCTCCATATTCAATTAAATTTCCATCTATTCCATATCTAATTTTGACATACTCTTTTAATATTTGATTGTCAGTAACAATTTCATCTGCATATTTACACGCTATAATTTCACTAAAAAGCAAAAACTTTTGAATAAAAAAATTCCATTTAGCTCTTTTCCATTCTAAACCATCAATATTTACAATTACTTTTTTCTTAGAGAATAACTTGATAAAAGGAAGAAATAAACAACCCGATACTCCTAATATTAATAATATATCTTGTTTCCTAATCGCATGAATCATAGACCATATATCATAAAAAATGCTTTGGATACCATTAGCTTCTAAAGGTATATAATGTAAAAGTGCTCCTCTCCAAAATTCTCTACGTTCTTCTTTTTTATACGCTTTACTACTACAATAAACTGTAATATCAAATTGGCGATAAATATTTGAAACTAAATGATGAACTAATGTTTCAAATCCTCCATATTTTGCAGGTACACCTACAGTACCAATTATACCTAATTTTTTTATTCTATTATTTTCCATAATCCTATGTTTTTAGTTTTAATGATTTTGTTTTTAAATGATATAATTACAAATGTATAGGAGTTTAAAACAAGATTTTTTTCTTTTCTTTTTTTGGTAGGAATTCTTCGTTTTTTGGTTATTTAACCCTTTTTTATGAAAATATATTTATAAATAATTAGCAATTTCTATATTATATTGGGTGCTTTCTATATTTTTAATCTTTGTTAAGTTGATGCTTAATTTCAAGTAAGAAATACAAACAATATAAAATATAATTAAGGTCATGATAATAGAAATTGGAGTAAAATAATCCTTCATTATCAAAGCAATTAAAAAACAACTGAATTGGATAATTACAATTTGAATAGTAGATACTCTATGACTTTTCCCTCTAGTAATATACAAGTGATGTATATGATTTTTATCAGGAAAGAAGGGTGATTTCCCTTGTATTAATCGACTTATACTCACTCTTATCAAATCTAAAATAGGCAAAGCAATGATTCCTAATCCTAGAATTAAATTTGAACTACTTCCTCCAGTACCTGAATTAAAATTAATATATTCAATAAAAAAAACAGATAACAATAATCCTAGAAATGTAGAACCATTATCACCCATAAATATTTTTGCTTCTCCCCAATTAAAAGGCAAAAATCCTAATACCATTCCAAGACTTATTACAGACAATAATATATATTCTTCTCCTCCATTTTGTTGAAATAAAATAACAAAAACAATTGTTGCTACAATAAAAATACTAGAAGCTAATCCATTAATACCATCAATTAAATTCATCGCATTAATTATGCTTAGAATAGCAAAAACTGTTAATATATACTGAAAAATAGTAGAAACTTCTCCTATTCCGAAAATACCATATAAACCTAAAACACGTATTCCTCCTAAAAAACAAACGCTTGCAACAAGTACTTGTAAAAATAATCTTACTATCGCCCTTGTTTTGTAGAGATCATCCCATAAACTCACCATAAATAAAATACTACTCGCTAGAAATATATAATTTATTCTTATTGAAACAAAAGAATATAAAAGACTGTAAATCAAACCCCAAAAACTTAAAAAAAAAGCAGCTCCTCCCAGCGTTGGAATAGGTTTTTTATGAACTTTCCTCAATGTAGGATGATCCATCCAACAATTTTTGTGAGCAATTACAATAAGAAAAGGAATACTCTTATAAACTATATAAAAGGAAAGTATAAAACTGATAGTGATCAAAACGATTGAAATTTGCATTATCTTATTTTTTAATTTGATATACAATTTATTTCAATTCGAATTTCAATTCATATCTATTCGTTTTTTATACTTTTTTTCAAGTTTTTTAACCTCAAATAATGCAGATTTCTAATATGTGACAAGCATTCATCCATTGGTTAGCAATGCAAAACAAGTCTATTACATTTCCTCAAAAACCTTAAAATTTGTTTTTTCTTCCAAATGAATTTAAAATCTATACCATAAAAACCTTAAAAGCAACTATATTTGCAGATTCTTAAAAATTATTTCGAGGTAAATTAGTTCATGGAAAAAACAAAGGAAGGGAAAAAACTCTATGAGTATCAGATCAATGATTTAAACCGTATTGAAGAACGATTTGAAAATTGTCCATCAGATTATAACCTATTATATCAATTACCTACAGGAGGAGGAAAAACTGTTGTTTTCTCAGAAATCACTCGTAGATATATCAAATCTAAGAACAAAAAAGTACTCATTTTAACTCACAGAATAGAATTATGTCGGCAAACTTCTTCAATGCTTTCTGAATTCAATGTCGGCAACAAAATTATAGATAGCAAAGTAAAAGAGCTTCCCAATCCTAATAATTACATGTGCTATGTCGCGATGGTAGAAACCTTAAATAATCGACTCAATGAAAAACAAATAGAGATGAATGATGTGGGGCTAGTCATTATTGATGAAGCACATTTTAATTCATTTAGAAAACTATTCAAATTTTTTGAAAAATCATTTCTACTTGGGGTAACTGCAACTCCACTCAGTTCTAATATTAAACTACCTCTTCATGATACTTATAAAGAACTATTAGTAGGAAGTTCTATTTCTTATTTAATTAAAGAAGGGTTTTTAGCTAAAGCAAATAATTATATTTATGATGTGGGTTTAGGAAGTTTAAAAATAGGTATAAATGGTGATTATACTGTTAAGTCTTCTGAAATATTGTACTCTACAAGTAGTATGCAAAATAAATTAATAACAGCATATAAAGAAAATGCTCTTGGGAAAAAGACTTTAATTTTTAATAATGGAATTAATACCTCCTATAACGTATATCATACATTTAAACATGCAGGTTATGACGTTCGACATTTAGACAACACTTTTAGTAAAAAACAAAGAGAAGAAATTTTAGCCTGGTTTAAAAATAAACCTGATGCTATTTTAACTTCAGTAGGTTTATTAACTACAGGTTTTGATGAGCCTACAATTAATACCATTATTTTAAATAGAGCGACTCGTTCTTTAACCTTATACTTCCAAATGATAGGTAGAGGTTCTAGAGTTTTACCTCATAAAAAAAGTTTTGATGTTATTGATCTAGGAAATAATATTGCTCGATTTGGTCTTTGGTCTGCTGAAATTGACTGGCAAAAAATATTTAGACATCCTAGTTATTTCCTTGAAAATATGATTTCTGATATTGCAATTGAACGAAGTTTTAGATATAAAATGCCAGAAGAATTACGTCAAAAATTTAGCAAATCGGAATCTGTTGAATTTAATATTGAAGAAGAAAGTGAAAAAATAAAAAACACAGGTAGCAGATCTTTTTCCGTTATAGAAAAAGCAGTCAATCAACACGCCAATATTTGTGTTGAAAATAGTGATAATTTTTTAGAAGCGCTTCAACTTTTTAGACTATTAGATGATGATATTACAGATAGAGTAAGAAGATATTGTTATTGTATTTGTAAGAGCACTAAAAATTATAGAGCGTGGGTAGAAGAAGAATATAAAAAGAAATTAAAAGCAAAAATTGGCAGCAAATTTTAATATATTTTTTAATTTATTAATTTCTCTTTAAGATGCAAATTTTAAAATCTAAAATAAATACCAACGGAAAACAATTTAAAGAGAATTACGCAGAAATGCTCCAGTTAGTTGAACAACTCAACGTTCATTTTGAGGAAAGCCGGTTTCAAGGAAAAGAAAAACATATCGAACGAGCTAGAAAAAAAAATAAATTATTAGCAAGAGAACGATTAGAATATGTTTTAGATCCAGATAGTCCTTTTTTAGAATTATTGCCCCTTGCAGGAATGAAAAAAAAAGGGGGCTTCGGTACAGGAGGAACTAATGTTTCTGGAATAGGTCTTGTATCAGGAAAATTATGTATGATTAATTCTAACGTAGGCACTCGAAAAGGAGGATCTGTTGATTATTCTACAACTTTTAAAGCTTTAAGAATTGGAGAAATTACTTTAGAAAATAAATTACCTACCATCAATTTAGTAGAAAGTGGAGGAGCAAATTTACCAGATCAAGATAAAATTTTTAATTATGGTGGCGAAACTTTCCGACAAATTACTCAGCGTTCAAAATTAGGACTTACCACTATTTCTATTGTTTTTGGAAATGCAACCGCAGGAGGTGCTTATGTTCCTGGAATGTCTGATTTTTCGATATTTCAAAAAAATGCGGCTAAAGTATTTTTAGCAGGACCTCCTCTTGTAAAAATGGCAACCAATGAAATAGCTACAGATGAAGAATTAGGTGGTGCAGAAATGCATTCTAAAATTTCTGGGGTATCAGATTATTTAGCTCAAGATGAATTAGATGGAATTAGAATTGCTCGAGAAATTATGCAGTTTGTCCATACTCAAAAACCTCATTATATTCCTACTGAAAAAATTGAAGAGCCTATTTATGATAATGAAGAAATTTTAGGGCTTGTTCCTGCTAATATAAAAACACCTTTTGATGTTCGTGAATTAATTATGAGAATTTCTGATGGCTCTAAATTTTCTGAATTTAAAACCAATTATGGAAACACATTAGTTACAGGTTGGACTAAAATACATGGATACCCCGTTGGTATATTAGCCAACAACGGAGTTATCTTTTCTGAATCAGCTAATAAAGGTGCTCAATTTATTCAATTATCCAATAAAAATAATATCCCTCTTATCTTTATTCATAATACAACGGGATATATGGTTGGTAAAAAATATGAAGAAGGAGGTATTATTAAAAATGGTGCAAAATTAATTAATGCTGTTTCAAATAGTGAAGTCCCACATATCACGTTAATGGTTGGTTCTTCTTATGGTGCTGGAAATTATGGCATGAATGGTCGTTCTTATCACCCTCGCTTTTTATTTGCATATCCTAATTCTAAAATTGGAGTTATGGGTTCTGAACAATTAGCTGGAGTCATGGAAATTATTCAAAAAGCAGCAGCAAAAAAAATGGGTATTCCTTTCGATAAAGAAAATGCTGAAATGATCAAACAAATGATGATGATGGAAGCTGAAGAAAAATCTTCTGCTTGGCATTCTACATCAGAATTATGGGACGATGGAATTATTGATCCCAGAGAAACACGAAATTATTTAGGATTTTCTTTAGCTATTGCATATAATCAAAAAATAAAAGGAACAGATACTTATGGTGTTTGGAGAATGTAAATCATTCTGATTTATATTTTTAATATTTATAAATAAGGTTTTATAATTTTTTTTCAATGAATCAAAAATCATTATCATCATCAAATTTTATGAGTCCTATTTTTTCTATATTGATTGCAAACCGAGGAGAAATTGCTTCACGAATTATTCGTACTTGCAAAAAAATGGGAATTAAATCTATTGCTGTATATTCAGAAATTGATAAAAATGCTTTATTTGTTGCCGAAGCAGATATTGCTATTTTTATAGGAAATAATAATCCTCAAGAATCTTATTTAAATATTGAAAAAATTATTGATGCTGCAAAAAAAACTCAAGCAGATGCTATTCATCCTGGCTATGGTTTTTTATCTGAAAATGTTGCCTTTGCGAAAAAATGTCAAGAAGAAAATATTATTTTTATTGGTCCCAATACAAAAGCAATAGAATTAATGGGTTTAAAATCCCAAGCAAAAAAATTAATGCAGGAAAATAATATTCCTACTATTCCTGGTTATCAAGGAAAAAACCAAAGTGAAAAAAAATTAATTGAAGAAGCAGAAAAAATTGGATATCCTATTTTATTAAAAGCAGCAGCAGGTGGAGGTGGAAAAGGAATGAGAATCGTTCATCAAAAAGAAGAATTAAAAAATGCTATCCAAGCCGCTAAAAGAGAAGCGAAAAATGCATTCAATCATGATGAATTAATTATCGAAAAATATATTGCATCAGGAAGACATATCGAATTTCAAATTTTTGGAGACCAACATAAAAATGTAATTCATATTTTAGAAAGAGAATGCTCTATTCAAAGAAGATATCAAAAAATTATTGAAGAATCTCCTTCTCCAATAATGAATGAAACATTGAGAAATAAAATGGGACAAGTAGCCGTTAATGCGGCAAAAGTTTTAGATTATGACAATGCAGGTACAGTAGAATTTATTTTAAATGATGACACTAATGATTTTTATTTTTTAGAAATTAATACTCGACTACAAGTCGAACATCCTATTACTGAAGAAATTACAGGCTTAGATTTAGTGCAAATGCAAATTGAATCTGCACAAGGAATTCCTTTATCTATCTCACAAGAAAATATTCAAGGAAAAGGTTATGCTATTGAATGTAGATTATATGCAGAAGATCCCAATAATAATTTTTTACCTGTAACAGGAACGATTAAAAAATTTGAAGCCCCTAAATTAGAAGGGTTAAGAATAGAAACAGCAATTAAAAATAATTCTATAATTTCTATTTTTTATGATCCCATGATTGCTAAATTAATTATTTGGGATACGAATAGAATCAATGCTATTCGAAAAATGAAGTATGTTTTAAAAAATTTAGTTTGTTTAGGAATAAAAACAAATCAAGATTTTTTAATTCAAATTTTAAATCAAAAAGATTTTCAAATAGGAAATTATAACACTCAATTCATTCATAATAATATTCATCAAATACTTTCAAAACCCAATTTTGAATTCAACCAACATTTAGCACTTATTGCTGCCTCCATTTTTAATTGGAACAATAAAGAAAAATCTAGAAATATATTAAAATCTATTCCTTCTGGTTGGAGAAATAATTTTTACAAAAATCAACAAAGAAGATTTATTATTGAAGAAAAAGAAATTGATGTAGAATATCAATATAAAAATAAGAAATTTAATTTTTTTATTCTTAAAGAAAATTATCATGTAGAATTAATTGAAGAAGAAAAAAATTACATCCGTTTAGAAATAAATGAAATTCAATATACATTTAAAATCATTAATAAGAAAAATAATTATTTTATCCACAATGAAATAATTGGAAATATCCACATCATAAAAAAAGATAGGTTTCCTCAAAAAGAAAAAGAAAAAATCCAAGGAGGATATGAAGCTCCTATGCCTTCTCAAGTAATAAAAATTTTAGTAAAAAAAGGACAAAAAATTTCTAAGGGAGATGGTTTAATTGTGCTATCTTCTATGAAAATGGAAAATACAATCGAAGCAAACAAAAATGGAATAGTAGAAGAAATTTATGCTCAAGAAGGGAAAAATATCGAAGCTGGTTTTCTACTCTTACAAATTAAAACCGAGCAATAAAACAATTCAACATTAAAGCAATGTAACAATGAATTATTATCACAATACATCAGAAATTCACAAACAAACTTTTGCATTTATTGAAATAGAAGAAAGTAATCATATCTTTACTATTACTCTCAATAGAGAACATAAAAAAAATGCTATCCATCCTCACATGCTTAATGAATTAGCATTTGCTTTACAATATGCTAAAGAAGAAAAAAATATTTGGATCATTATTTTCCAAGCCAAAGGAAATGTTTTTTGTGCTGGAGCAGACTTAAAAGCATTTATGGGAAATGTAGGAGAATTTAATTCTTCTATCCCCTCCCCTAATCAAGAAATATTAATTGGTGAATTATTTAATAAAGTACATAAACCTATTATTACTAAAGTAACGGGAGATGTTTATGCTGGTGGTTTTTTCTTTTTGGCTGGAGCAACGTATGTTGTAGCTAATGAAAATATCACACTGGGTTTACCTGAAGTCAAAAGAGGTTTATTCCCTTTTCAAGTCATGGCATCATTACTAAGAATTATGCCTCCTCGAAAAGTACTAGATTGGTGCATTAGAGGATACAATTTACCCGTACAAAAAGCTCACGATTTTGGATTAATAACACATATTGCTACTTCTGAAAATATCAATAATATTATAGAAAATTTAATTGAAGAAATACAACAAAATTCTCCTTCAGCAATAAAATTAGGTCTAGAAGCATTCGACCATATTCAATCTGCAGAATCGCAACATCAATATTTAATAAAAATGTTACAACAAACAATTATGACTCAAGATGCTCAAGAAGGATTACTAGCCTTTAAACAAAAAAGAAAACCCAATTGGAAGGGGGAATAATAAATTGTTGAATTTCTAAATTGTTGAATTGAATGCATTAACCAATAAAAATAACTATTATGGAAAATAAATTTTTAACTTTAGATAAAATTGATTGCTATATAAAATCATATCATTTAAGTAATTATATTTGGGATATAGTAATTCAATGGGAAATATTTGAAAAAAGAACTATTGGACAACAAATGGTTCGTTCTGCAGATTCTATTTCTGCTAATATTGCAGAAGGTTTTGGACGATACCATAAAAAAGATAAAATTAAATTTTATAGATATAGTTTTGGTTCAATGGAAGAAACAAAAGACTGGATTAGAAAATGTATTCATCGAAATTTAATTACAAAAGAAGAAAAAGAGTACATATTAAATCAATTAGAACATTTACCTCGCTCCATTCACCAACTAATCAAATTTACAAACGAAAAACTTAAATACTAACAATTCAACAATTTAGCAATTTAGCAATATGAAAAAACTCATTCTATCCGCCGCATTAACAGGAGCAGCAACCAACCGGTCACATTGTCCCTATATACCTTATACACCAAAAGAATTAGGAGAAGAAGCCAAACGAGCAGTAGATGCAGGAGCAAGTATAGTACATATTCATGCAAGAGAAGATGATGGCACTCCCAGTTGGCGACTCGAAGTATTTGAACAAATTCATGAAGAAGTTCGAAAAAGATGTCCCCATGTAATTATTAACTATTCTACAGGAGCAATAGGAATTCCTAATGAAGAAAGAATTAAACATATAAAAGCACTCCAACCAGATATGGCAGCTTTCAATATGGGTTCTATGAATTATGCTATTTATTCTAAAAAAGCTAAAATGTTCTATTGGAATGGCGTATTTGAAAACTCATTTAGCACTATGCAATTTTTTGTAGAAGCAATGAAAGAAGCAGGAACAACCCCAGAAATGGAATGTTTTGATACAGGACATATTCGTAATGCCGAACCATTAAGAGATATGGGTAAAATTCCAGACAATGCATGTTATAGTTTAGTAATGGGTGTATTAGGAGGTATTGCAGCTACACCACAAAATTTAATGCATCAAATTAGTCAAGTTCCCAAAGATGCTTTTTGGCAAGTAATTGCTATTAGTAGAAAACAATGGCAAATGGCAGCAATTGCTTGTACAATGGGAGGTAATTTTAGAGTTGGATTAGAGGATAATTTTTATCTCCCTAATAATGAGATGGCAAAATCAAACGGAGAATGTGTAGAATGGGGCGTAAAACTTGCCAATATGATGGGAAGAGAAATAGCTTCTATTGAAGAAACCAGAAAAATGCTCAAAATCCCTCAAAACACTTAATACCAACAATGTAACAATGTAACAATTCAACAATTCAACAATTTAGCAATTTAGCAATTTAGCAATTTAGCAATTTAAAATATGTATTCAAAAGAAATATTCAAAAACAAAATAGCCCTAGTAACAGGAGGAAGAAGTGGCATTGGTTATGCCATCGCAAAAATGTTATTAGAACATGGAGCAACAGTAATTATTGCATCAAGAAAAGAAGAACCCTTAAAAAAAGCAGCCGAAGAATTAAACCAATTTGGAACTTGTGATTATAGAGCATGTGATATTCGTGAAACAGAACAAATTCAAGCTCTTGCCAAACAAATAAAAAATAATCATGGACGTTTAGACATATTGGTCAATAATGCAGGAGGACAATTTCCAGCACTAGCTGAAATGATTAATGACAAAGGTTGGCATGCGGTTATTAATAATAATTTGAATGGTACTTTTTATATGACGCGTGAAATGGCGAATACTTTTTTTATTCCACAAACATCTGGCGTTATTGTGAATATTACAGCTGTGATGCATAGAGGTTTTCCAGGAATGGCTCATACTGGAGCTGCAAGAGCAGGGGTAGAAAATTTAACCAAAACACTAGCACAAGAATGGTCTGAATTTAATATTAGGATTAATTGTATAGCTCCTGGAATTATTGAATCCTCAGGTTTAGATACTTATCCAAAAGAAATACAAGAAATGTTTGAAGAAGCAAAAAAATCTATACCTTTAAAACGATTTGGAAAAGTAGAAGATGTAGCCAATGCGGTTTGTTTTTTAGCAAGTCCACTAGCTGCATATATAACAGGTACTTCTATTTTTGTAGATGGAGCCCAACATTTGAATTATAATAAAATGGGACTTGCCACTGTTATGAAAAACTACCTCAAATAATAAATCAATTTAGCAATTCAACAATTTAGCAATTTAGCAATTTTAACAATACAACAATGAACTCATATTATTTTACAGAAGAGCATGAAATGTTCAGAGAAAGTTTAAGAACATTTTTACATAAAGAAGTATTACCCAATATTGATCAATGGGAAAAAGAGCAAAAAATTCCTAGAAATATTTGGAAAAAAATGGGAGATATGGGCTTTTTAGGATTATCATATCCTGAAAAATATGGAGGTATGAATCTCGATTTTTTTTATGATGTTATTTTTTGTGAAGAAGTATCAAAAATGTATTCTGGAGGTTTTGCAATCAGTCAAATTGTCGTTCAGTATATGTCTAGTCCTTATATTTTAAAACATGGTTCAGAACGATTAAAAGAAAAATATTTACCAGGAATTATTTCCGGAGAAAAAATAAGTTGTATTGGTATTACTGAACCAGGTGCAGGATCCGATGCTCAAAATATTCAAACAACAGCCATCAAACAAGGAGATTATTATATTGTAAATGGTTCTAAAACTTTTATTACAAATGCCGTTTATGGCGATTTTATTATAACTGTTGTAAAAACAGATCCCAATGCTGGTGCAGCAGGTGTAAGTTTATTAGTTATTGATAGAAATGCGGAAGGTGTTTCTGCTACAAAATTAAATAAATTAGGTTGGCATGCTTCCGATACTGCTGAACTCGCGTTTGATGAAGTAAAAGTTCCTGCTGAAAATTTAATTGGCGAAGAAGGACAAGGTTTTTATTATCTAATGGGAGGTTTACAATTAGAACGTCTTACAGGAGCGGTTATGGGATATGCGGCTTGTGAAGAAGCTTTAGCATATTCATTAAAATATATGTCTGAAAGAAAAGCCTTTGGAAGACCTATTAATAAATTTCAAGTATTAAGGCATAGAATAGCCCAATTAGCCGCAGAAATTGAAGCCACCAAACAGTTTGTTCTTTATTGTTGTAGATTAAATAATGATGGAAAATATGCTGTAAAAGAATGCTCAATGTCTAAACTATTATCCTCTGAATTATCTGACAAAGTGATGTATCAATGTTTACAATTTTTTGGAGGATATGGATATATGGAAGAGTTCAAAATTGCAAGAATGTTTAGAGATTCAAGAATAGGAACAATTGGTGGAGGAACTTCTGAAATTATGATTGATGATGTAGCATATCAATCTGCTGCAAAAGATCCAATCTATAAAAAAACTACTTCAAATAGTAATCCACAAAAAGAAAAAAATATTCCTACTAATGATGAAATAAACTTAAATCATATTTTAGATAAAATTCAAGCAGGAGCAGAAAAAGCAAAACCTCTTGGTAAAACATTAAAATTTGATTTTGGTAAAGAACAATTATTCATTGATGGTACAGGAGAAAAAAATAAAGTAAGCATTAATAATGATGATGCCAATTGTACCATCCAAATTTCTTATGAAGACTTCAATAACTTATTAAAAGGAAAATTAAATCCAATGAATGCCGTAATGAGTGGAAAAATAAAAATAAAAGGAGATATGTCTGTCGCCATGAAATTACAATCTTTATTATCTTAATTCAGTGAACAGTGAACAGTTATCAGTGAACAATTTAGCAAATAATTATCTGTGGACTGAAAACCGTGGACTGTGGACTGAAAACAATTCAACAATGAACTCATATTACTTTACAGAAGAGCATAAAATATTTAGAAGTAG
The DNA here is from genome assembly GCA_020630895.1 of Saprospiraceae bacterium. Classification (GTDB taxonomy): domain Bacteria; phylum Bacteroidota; class Bacteroidia; order Chitinophagales; family Saprospiraceae; genus JAHDCE01. The sequence goes on along the minus strand of JAHDII010000062.1, from coordinate 1,747 downwards.
CGTAAGAGACTTTTTAAAAAAAGAAGTAACGCCATATATAGCTGAATGGGAAAAAAATGGAGAAATTCCAAGAAGTATTTTTCTTAAAATGGGAGAAATGGGTTATTTAGGATTAATGCAAGAAGAAAAATATGGAGGATTAGATGTTGATTTTTGGTACACTATAATTTTAAATGAAGAAATTGCAAGAGTAAATTCTGGCGGATTTGCTGCTTCAATTGGAGCTCACCCATATCTCGCGTTAACCCATATTAAAGCCCAAGCAAACGAACAACAAAAAGAAAAATATTTAATTCCTGGAATACAAGGAAAATGTATTGGATGTTTAGCCATTACTGAACCTTCCGCAGGTTCTGATGTTCAATCTATTAGAACCACAGCAAAAAAAGAAGGAGATTATTATATTATTAATGGATCTAAAACTTTTATTACAAATGGAGTTAATAGTGATTTTATTGTAGCAGCAGTAAAAACAAATACAACTAAAAATAACGGATTAAGTATGATCATTATTGATCGAACAACGTCAGGTGTTGCTGCTACAAAATTAAATAAATTAGGATGGAAAGCATCTGATACCGGAGAAATTTCTTTTGATGATGTAAAAGTTCCTAAAGAAAATTTATTAGGCGAAGAGGGAATGGGTTTCTTTTATATCATGCAACACTTCGTCCTAGAAAGATTGACTATGGCAATAGGAGGTACTGCTGTTTCTAAATATGCCTTAGAAGTAACGCTTCAATATATGGCGGAAAGAAAAGCTTTTGGAAGACCTATTAATAAATTTCAAGTATTGAGACATAGAATAGCTCAAATGGCTTCTGAAATAGAAATGAACCAACAATTTATTTATCATCTATGTCAACGTTTTCAAAATGGAGATTATTTGGTTAAAGAAGCATCTATGGCAAAGTTATTAAGTACACAATTAAGTGATAAAGTAACCACTCAATGTCTTCAAATGTTTGGAGGATATGGTTTTATGGAAGATTATCCCCTAGCTAGAATGTTTAGAGATTCTCGTTTAGGAACTATAGGAGGAGGTACTTCTGAAATCATGTGCGAAATCATTTCTAAAATAATCATTGATAATAATACTTATTCTAAAACAATATAAAACAATTTAGTAATTTAGCATTTTTACAATTTAACAATTTAATATATGATAACCGTAATCAGTTGTACGAATAGAAGTCATTCCAACACCATGAAATTTGCTCAAATTTATGCAGAAACTTTAAGAGCCACTACTTCTGAGGGAGTAGAACTCATTTCTTTAGAAGATGTACAAGAAGGATTATTAAAATCAGATATGTATCAAGAAGATAATATTTCTGAAACTCTTAAAAAATTACAAGACACTGTTTTAATTCCTACAAAAAAATATGTCTTTGTTGTTCCTGAATATAATGGAAGCATCCCTGGAGTTTTAAAATTATTTATTGATGCACTTTCTATTAGAAAATTAAAAGAAACCTTTGGAGGAAAAAAAGCACTATTAGTTGGTGTAGCAATGGGACGTGCTGGAAATTTAAGAGGCTTAGAACATCTAACAGGAATGTTATGTCATATTGGAATGATGGTTCATCCTAACAGATTGCCTATTTCGGGATGTCATTTATTATTAAATGATGCGAATAAAATTAAAGATGATACAACATCAAAAATAATTCAAAATCAAATTAATGATTTTTTATCTTTTTAAATTTATTACAATGAAAAAAAATATTTATTTTATTTTATTTTT
>JAHDII010000061.1 GCA_020630895.1 Saprospiraceae bacterium | reverse complement strand
AAATAATAGAAACCCAAAAAATTTATATCCACAACTAATAACTGTTTTATAACTTCGTAATACTTTTAGGATGGCATAGCAATATGTCATCCTTTTTTTTATTCCTCATAAATGTCGGTAGTAAAACATTTTAAAAATAAAATAATTCGTAATTTTAATGAATTAATTTTTTGGATCATGAAACAAATAGGGTATTTCTTTTTTCTTATATTTCTAATTTCTTGTAGTGATACAGAATATCCTATTCCTTTACCTGGAGCAGATAAAATTGATTGTGAAACAGCTATTATTACACAAAATAAATTTTATGAAGACGAAGACGGTAATCGTTTTCTTTGGGCAGGAGAAAATCCCGAAACTCATTTTAAAATCAATAATTTTTCTTTAGATATTTGTCAATTAAAATATGGTTTAGGACGAGAACATTTTAAAGCTTTAATTACTCCTCAATATGTTCCTATTTCAGAAGTAATCGATCAATTTGATAATATAGAAAAGACCATTATTTTAAAAACAGGAAGTGGCGTAAAAGTTTTTCCTTTTTCAATTTTAGTACAACATGAATTAATTAATGAATGGGTAAATGGACAACCTGTTATGGTAGTATATTGTTTTTTAGCAGATTTGGCAGCTGTATATCATAGAACATATTGCAATGAACAACTCACTTTTGGAGTGAGTGGTTATACTTATTGCGATAGAGATATTTCTGATGGTTTAGAAAGTTTTGTTTTGTGGGATAGAGATACAGAAAGTTTATGGTGGCCCATTAATGGAAAAGGAGTTTCAGGTGCTTTTCAAGGAAAAAATATGGAAGTATTATCTTCTTCAAAATGGGAAGAAATGCGTTGGGAACAAGTAAAAGAACAATATCCTAATGCTTTAATTTTAAAAAATAATCAAACAATGGAAGTTCCTGAAAATTGGGAAAATATTCCTTCTTCACAAATTCATTGTTTATAATTATTTTTTAGAATATTCACAAACACCTATTTCTTTTTGATTACCATCTTCATCTATAACTAAAGTAGAAATTTTTTCTTTCACCCCATTTTTGATTCTTTGAAATTTTACTTCATTTTGAGGAACATTATCTTCTAAAAAAATACGACAAGAAATAGATTCATCATTAATAATAAATGTAAATTTAATAGGAAAACCTCTTGTATTTTTTATTCTCAAATCTTTATAAGCATATACCACAGCAGCATCTGCTCCCAAAGGAGTATATCGTTGATGTTCTTCATAAATATCTACAGAATGAGGATGGCGTTCTAAAATTTCCAAATTGGCTTTTAATGCTGTATGATATATAATTCCTGACAATTGACATAAGCCTCCTCCTATATCTTCTTTTAAATGTCCTCCTAATAAATTTCTTCCTGTTTTGTATCCTTTTTTTTCTGTTGCTTTTCCTACAGCTTTCCAAAAAGAAAATATTTCTCCTGGCAATATTTGCAGTCGAGTAATTTCTTTAGTAGCAATTTTAATGTTATGAATTTTATTTTCTGATAAATGACTATTTATAAATGGTTGTTTGGTTTCAATCATTCCATTATAAGGAATTTTAAAACGATCTGTTTTTGCAAATTTATTCAAATTTCCTTTCAATAAATCATTTGTAAATCGACTTAATAATCGATAATTTAATTTGATAGATTTTGGTATAAATTTTTTCATTTAGTCTTGTTTCTCCATTACTACTAAAATAAAATTAGCATAATCCGAGGCAAATGTACGACAAAGAAATTGGTCTAACCTAAAAAAATAAGGATGAATTTTTTGGGGTATGTTTTTAATGGGTAAAAATATTAATCCTTCTTCATGAACTAAATCCCATCCTTCTTGAAAAAGCTCTTTAATTTCTCCTACTGAAAAACCACTTGTTTTATGATAACGATAAGATGAAATATTAAATATAAATCTTCCTTTAGGTCGTAAAATTCGATGTACTTCTTTAAAAATAATTTTAATATTTTCTTTATCCATTTCTGTAAACATGTGCAAAGAAAAAACAACATCAAAACTTACATCAGGAAAATTAGTTTGAGTAGCATCTGCTACAATAAAATCTAAATTAGGATATTTTTTTTGAGCCGCTTCTATAATTTCTTCATTATGATCTATTCCAAAATCAGCATGCTCCATAAAACGTCCTTCGCCACAACCTAAATTGAGTACTTTATCATTATCAAATGGTTCTAACCATTCATTCAATAATTGATCTTCTCTTGCAATTAAAAATTTTGTAAATCCATCATCCATGTTTTATGTATTATAATTCAACTCAATAATACAAAGATATTTTAAATTTATAAACATAAATAAAAAGGTCTTTGAAAATAAATTCAAAGACCTTAAAAACAAACAAAATCAATTTAAATGAATAAAAAAAGAGCGACCTTATTCAATTTAGTAAAAAGAGTACAGTCTTGAATTTTTTGTTCTTTTGTTTCAAGACAAAAGAATCAAGAAAAATTAAAACTTTCTCAATAATATTTTTTACGACTTTTGACACAAAGAGGTGAATAATCTATTATTAAAAATAGAATAATATTTTTATTCTTCCTCTTTTACTTTCACAACATCATTTTTAGAAGTTATAAAATCTGATTGTGTTCCAAAGTAATATCCAATAACTACTAGTGCTAATTCTTTTAATCCATTAGCTTGTTCTATTTCATAAAAAATAGAAACAGCAAATGCAAGTACAATAATCAATAATAATAAAGATGGAAATTTTAGATTATATTCTTTTAAATTAAATTTTATTTTAGGTTGAACTCCCATTTTTTTCAACCCCCAATCTAATACTAAAATACAAAAAATAACTTGCAAAAATGGTTTTAAAAATGTCCAAATAATTGTAGCTAATTCTAATAATTGTTCTTCAATAGTTTTAAAAAAAGTATCTCCTTTAAAATTTAGAGGAGCTACTGAATTAATAAAAAAAGATACTAAATATAAAATTAATGCAAGGGCAATAAACCATATACATAATCTAACAATTTTTACAATTTGATTTTCAGATACAGTACTCATAACTTTAATTTTTATTCTTTTATCAAAAGAAAGTTGGATAATTAATTGATAATACAATATTAAGGTATCTACTGATTTAATAGCGTCAGTAATGAGTATTCGCAATGATGCAAATGATAAATGTTATAATAATTATATAATTCGTTTTGATTGTTTTTTGAGATAAAAAAGAAAAAACAATGGTGTTACATTTTAACGAAACAAACGTCGTAATTTCAAAGCAAAATAATTATGGATAATATCCTAAATCAAATTTTAAGTTTTCAAGGTACATTTTTCACAATACTCATTACTATAGGTATTTATTATGCTACCCAATGGATTTTAAAAAAATCTTCTAAAGGAAAATCCGACTGGGGAATTATCAAATCTATTATTTTATTTTCAATTATACTCATTGGAGCTATTGCTATTGTATTATCTCTTCCTATGGATCCTTCTACCAAAGGAAATATTTCTAGCCTGATAGGAATCGTTATTTCTGCTGTTTTTGCTTTAAGTTCTGCTACTTTTATGGGTAATGGAATGGCTGGAATTATGTTGCGAACTATCAATAGTTTTAAGCCTGGTGATTTTATTAGAACGAATGATTTATTTGGTAGAGTTACCGAAAGAGGTTTATTTCATACAGAAATTCAAACAGAAAATAGAGATTTAACAACCATACCTAATTTATATCTAACTACACACCCCGTTAAGGTCATTCGTACATCAGGAACATTTATTACAGGAGTTTGTTCTTTAGGTTATGATGTGAATAGAATTACAATCGAAAAAGCATTATTAAAAGCCATCGAAAAAGCGGGTTTAAAAGATGGTTTTGTTAGAATTACTGATTTAGGAGATTTCTCTGTAGTTTATAAATCGTTTGGTTTATTAGAAGATATTAAAACAATTATATCTGCAGAATCAAAATTAAACGCAATGATTTTAGATTGTTTACATGAAGCAGGAATAGAAATTGTTTCTCCTAATTTTATGAATCAACGAGCGGTAGGAGATACGGTATTTATTCCTAAAAAAGTAACCAAATCTGAACAGAAAAAATTAGATGATATTGCAGCTCCTGAAAATGTAATTTTTGATAAAGCAGATGAAGCAGAATCTTTAGAAAAAAGAAAAGAAAAATTAGCAGATATAGATGCTAAAATTAAAACTATTGCAGAAGAATTAAAAGCTGCTACAACAGAGGAAGAAAAATTAGAATGCAAAAATCGAATGGATAAATGGACGAATATTAAAGATAAAATGTTAGAAAAAATTGATGCTAAACAAGATGAAATTAATTCTGCAAAATAATGATTTAATTCAACTTTTTAGTTCTCAACAATAAAGAATTTCCAATAACTACAATATCAGAAAAAGCCATAAATAAAGCCCCCCACATAGGATTTAAAAATCCAAGTGCTGCAATAGGTATTGCTACAATATTATAAGCAAATGCCCAAAATAAATTTTGTCGTATTGTTTTTAAAGTTTGCTTACTTATTTGATGAGATTTTTTTAATGTTTCAGCTTTATCATTTAATAATACAACACCTGATGATTGTACAGCAATATCAGAAGCAGAACTAAATGTAATTCCTACATCCGCAATTGCTAAAGCTGCGGCATCATTAATTCCATCTCCTACCATTACGGTAATATTTTCTTCTTTTAATTTTTTTATTTTCTCATGTTTTTCTTCTGGTAATTTTTCTGCCTCATAATTTTTTATTTTTAATTCTTGAGCTACTTTTTCTACATGTTCTTTTTTATCTCCGCTTAATAAATAAGAATCAATATTTTCATGATTAAAATATTCTACTACTTCTTTAATATTTTTTTTCAAACTATCTTCTATATCAATTGTTGCTACTAATTTATTATTTTTTAGAACATATATATTATGTGAATGATCATGAGTAAGATGTTTTGCAATTTTATAAGAACCAATTTCCCATGTATTATTATTTTCGTCAACGCCTTCTATTTTAAGCCCTTTAACTTCATTAATATTTTTAAAAACAATATTTTTTTCTGAAGCAATTTCTTGATATAATGATTGTGCAATAGGATGAGAAGAATGTGCTTCTAAACTTTGTATAGCCGCATTAATTTCTGATTGATTATTTAGAAAATAATCAATATTTTTAATACTAAATTTTCCTTCAGTTAATGTTCCTGTTTTATCAAAAACAATATTTTTAGCATGTGCTAAAATTTCCAAAGTTCTACTTCCTTTAATTAATATTCCTTCTTTTGCTGCCCTACCCACTCCTACCATAATTGCTGCGGGAGTTGCTAAACCCATCGCACAAGGACAAGAGATAACTAAAACAGCAATAGCATTCATTAAAGCTTCTGATACTCCAACATCTGCTATAAAATATCTTAACACAAACGTAAGCAATGCAATTCCTACAACTGCTGGAACAAATATTTCTGATATTTTATCTGCCAAACGTTGTATGTTGGTTTTTTCATTTTGAGCATTTTTTACTAAATCAATAATTTTATTTAAAACAGTATCTTTTCCAATAGCTGTAACTTTCATTTGTAAATTACCTGAAGAAAGAATTGAAGCTCCTGTTATTAAATGACCTATTTTTTTATGAACTAATTCGCTCTCTCCTGTTAACATCGCTTCATTAATATATCCATCTCCTTTTGTGATAACGCCATCTGTAGGTATTGAATCCCCTTCATTCACCAAAAGAACATCTCCTACTCTTACTTGTTTTAAATTTATTTTTTCAACCGTTCCATCAGATGAAATTTTCAAAGCATTTTCTGCTTTTAAATGATTCAATTCATCTATTGCTTTTGTTGTTTTTTGAACAGCTCTTTTTTCCATTAAATTACCTAATAAAACCAAAGTAATAATAGTGGCGGCTGTTTCAAAAAATATATAATTATGATTATTCGTATAAAGACCTATAATAGAATAAATAAAAGCAGCAGTACTCCCTATAAAAATAAGTACATCCATATTTGTATTTTTCATTTTAAGAGCATTAAAAGCACTTTTTCCAAAATGAAAAACACCTATCATAAAAACAGGAATACACAGAAAAAATTGAGTCCAATGATTTTCCAATAAAGGAATATGAATACCCAACATCATCAATAAATGTCCAAAAAATAAAGGAGCAGTAAAAATAATACTGACTATTAATTTTTTCTCTAAAGTCCAATTCTCTTTAGACTCTTCTATATTATCTTCTTCAACAACTACAAAACCTAATTTATGAATTCCTTTCTTAATATCATCTATCGTAATTTCTGAATGATTCTTATCAAATGAAACTTCATGAGTTGTCACATTAACATGAACATCTTTTAAGCCCTTTTTTTCTAAAAATCGAGATACGGTTCTTGCACAATTTGTACAAGTCATTCCCTCTACTTTCAATTCTATAATATCATTCGACATATTCTATCATTTAATCTAGACTTTATTACATAAAAGCTTTTCATAACAAAATCTATTACAAAAATAAACAACTATAAAGTATAAAATGTTACAATTCCCTCCTTAATAGTTTAAAAGTTCATATTTCCAAATGAAATTTATCTTTTGTCTTATTGTTTCTATAAAAGAACAATTCATAATATTTTCTTTTTTGTTTAGAAAAATTATTGTACTTTGTAATGTAATTATAAATAACTCAAGCTATTTATTACACATTTTTGTAGGAATATCTAAACTAAACTATAATGAATAACAAGTACGGCTGTGTTATTATTATCACCCTATTGGCTTTATCTTCTATATCACTATATAGCCAATCTTATCCCATTACAAATGGAACAGTAAATGCTTGTACTGGAATTTTCACAGATTCTAACCCTAATGGGAATTATTCTGATAATGAAAATTTTGAATATACCATTTGCTCTAATGGTGGTGGAGGAAGCTCCCATGTTCAACTGATTTTAAATTTAGTTGATTTAGGAACAGGAGAAGAACTTTGTTTCTATGATGGTATGGATAGTTCTGCTCCTTTATTGAATTGTCACTCTAATATAAATTTCAATAATATTCCAGCAGGAGCTGCTGTTCAAGCCACAGCAGCTAATACTTCTGGTTGTTTAACCATTGTCTTTTCTTCTGATGGCTCAGGAAATGCTGTAGGTTTTGATTTTACTATTAATTGTATCGGACAATGCCAATCTGTTTTTTCTGAATTGGTAAGTACTACACCTGCTGTTTCTCCAGCAGATACTGGCTGGATAGATATTTGTATGGGTGATATTATAGATTTTAATGCCCAAGGAGTTTATCCTCAAAACAATTTAATTTATGCACAATCAGATAATACTTCTTCTTTTGAATGGGATTTTGGAGATGGAACTACGGGTTTTAGCCCAAGTACTAGTCATCAATATAACGAACCTGGAGGTTATATGGTTCAACTGACCATTACAGATCAAAATGGCTGTAAATCTACTAATTTAATCAATCAACGAATAAGAGTTTCTGGTCCTCCCATATTTGATATTGCAGCTATCCAAAATCAAGTTTGTGTAGGAGATACTATCAATATAACTACAGGTATTGAAAGTTCTAATGCAGATATTAACATTTCAGGAGGAGAAGGAAGTTTTCAAAATGGAGGAGTTGTAGCTGAAACTACCTTTTTACCTGATGGTAGTGGAGCAAGTTATCAAACAAGTATTACTCTCAATGATTTTAGTCCTGGACAAACCTTAACCAATGTCAATGATTTACTAGGAATTTGTGTCAATATGGAACATTCTTATATGGGTGATTTAGATATTACAATTACTTGTCCTAGTGGTCAATCTATTACTCTTCATGATTATTCTGCTGGAGGAAGTACTTTTTTAGGAGAACCCATTGATGATGATTCAAATTTAAATTTTGGAATAGGATATGATTATTGTTGGACATCTGATGCTACTTCAACATGGGCTCAAGCTTCAGGAAGTGTTTCTACTCTACCTGCTGGAGATTATGCTCCTCAACAAAGCCTAGCAGATTTAGTTGGTTGTAGTCTTAATGGTGAATGGACCATCACTATTATTGATAATTTATTTTCTGATAATGGGGTAATTTTTAGTTGGAGTATTGAACTCAATGATGCTATCTATCCTAATTTAGAAACTTTTGAATTAGATATTGTTGATTTAACATGGAGCTCCGATCCTTCTATATTAATCAATTCTACAGATTCTCTTTTAGCTAGTCCTCAATTCCCTGGAGAAATTGCTTATGTATTGAATGCTACGGATAACTTTGGTTGTTTATATGACACTACAGTAAATGTAGTGGTGCTACCTCAAACAGATCCTCTTTGCTATAATTGTACTGGAAATTTAACACCAATACCTGATGTTACTATTTGTGATGATGGAGAAACCACGATTCTCTCTACAGCATTAGAAGGAGTAGAATTGACTGAAACAACATTCCAAAATGCTCCAAATGCTAGTTTTACAAATAGTGTAAATCCCCCAAGTAATTCATTAGAATCTGTTATTAATGTCGCTGGACTTCCCTATAATACAATTGATGCAAATTCTATTCAATCTATATGTTTAAATATTGATCATACCAATCTTATTGATGTCGTAACTTATCTTCGTGCTCCTAATGGTACACTCTTAGAACTAACAAGTAATAACGGACTAACAGGTGATAATTATACCCAAACTTGCTTTTCTCCAGTAGCAACTAATTCTGTTACTACAGGAACTGCTCCATTTTCAGGCGATTGGCTACCCGAAGGAGATTTTAATAATTTAATTGGTGCTCCTTCTAATGGTGCTTGGACATTACTAGTTTCTGATCAATATCCTGGTTTTGAGTCTGGAGTACTATTAAATTGGAGTATTACTTTTAGTTTAGAAAATGATTTAACTTGGTCTTGGAATCCTACTCCAGGTCTTTCTTGCACAAATTGTCCTAACCCAACAGCATCTCCTACAACAACTACAACTTATGACGTTATAGCTACAGATGCTTATGGTTGTACATTTACAGAAGATGTAACTGTAACTGTAATTGATTGTTCAGTTGTTTGTTTAATGACTGCCACTTTAGATACAAGTACAGATGAAACTTGCCCTAATAATAATGATGGAAGTGCTACTATTACAACATCTAATGCTGTTGGTTCTGTAACTTATGTTCTCAATCAAACAACTAATCAAATAGATAATGGTTCATTTACAGGACTTACAACAGGGAATTATCAAGTAATTGCTACAGATGCAAATGGATGTTCTGCTACAGTAGATTTTAGTATTTCTGCCCCTCCAAGTATCAGTTTAGATATAACATCTACAGATCCTTTATGCTTAGGGAGTTCTGATGGAACAGCATCTGTAACTGCAATAGGAGGAACAGGAAATTTTTCATATCTATGGGAAGGAAATCAACAAAATGCTACAGCTATCAATTTAAGTGCAGGAGTTTATACTGTAACTGTTACAGATGACAATAACTGTACAGCTACAACATCTATAACATTAACGGATCCTATAGGGATGTCTTCTTTTGATGTTATTGGTCATGTAAGTTGTAATGGCGACTCTAATGGATATGCTGGTATTGTTGTCCAAAATGGAGAATTTCCTTTTACCTATGAATGGTCTACTAACGATGTAGCCATTTCTAATATAAGTTCTTATGGTACATGGGATATGGAAATTAGTAATTGTATTTCTTATTTTTCTACTGGAGCTACAGGTAATTTTATTGACACCATTTGTGTTGTTGCAGAAGATAATGGAGTAGAGTTTAATTCTTATATTATTGTATCAGTCAGTCCTAATAATAATTGTATTTCTAATAATAATGATACTGATGGAGATGGTCTTTGTGATGCTATAGATCCTGATATTAATGATCCTTGTTCTCCTTATTCTTTTGATATAAATAATAATGGAACTTGTGATGCATTAGAACCTAATGTAATCAATACCATTTATTTAGAAATTCCTAGTCAATCTAATGGCACTGCTTGTTTAACGCTTCCTGCCAGTTTTGATCCTGCTACTACAAATTTAAGATATTGTTATGATGGTGATGATGCGAATCTAATTGATAATTTATCTGTGGGAACTTATACGGTTACAGTTACTGATATTTCAGGTTGTAGCCTCAGTAGTGAAATGATTATTACCGAACCAGATGTTATTACACTAGCTACAACAACTACAGATGTAAATTGCTTTGGTGGAAATGATGGTACTGCTACTCTTACTGCATCTGGAGGTACTACTCCTTTTACTTATTTATGGAATGATGCTAATAATCAAACAACAGATATTATTAATAATTTAAGTGCTGGAACTTATACAGTTACAGTCACTGATAATAATTCATGTACAAGTACAACCTCTATTACAATTACTGAACCTAATAGTCCTATAGGAATTACTTCTATCACTCAAACTCTTACATCATGTAATGGTGCGAATAATAGTGAAGCTACAGTTATTGCTAATGGTGGTACAGGAAATTATACCTATAATTGGAGTAATTCCTCATCTTCTAATATTGCTATATCTCTAAGTCCAACAGATTATACAGTAACTGTAACAGATGAAAATGGATGTAGTATTACCGCAACAATATCTATCAATGAATACCCTGTAATGAGTACGAACTTAATCGGCAATGATATTTCTTGCTTTGGAGGAAATGATGGTAGTATTTCTGTTGAATTTATTTCAGGGGGAGCATGGAGTGGTAATTTATCTGATTATACTTACAATTGGGCTGGTTCTCCTCAAAATACGTCAACTATTAATAATTTATCTCTTGGAACTTATACTGTTACAATTACAGATAATGGTGGTTGTTCTGCTACAGCTTCAACAACTATAGGACAACCCGCAGAGTTAGTAGCTTCCATTAATAATGGAAATCTTTCTTGTAATGATAGTGCTGATGGCTTTGCTACTGCTTCTGCAATAGGAGGAATTCCCCCTTATACATATCAATGGGATATTAATGCTGGAAACGCTATAACAGAAACGGTTTCTAACTTAGCACCTGGAGGTTATGGGGTTATTGTTACTGATGCTAGTGGATGTACGGCTAACGCTTATACATATATTAATCCTGTACAGCCATTAGAAATTTCTTTTATTGAATCTCATAATCAATGTAATGGAGATACCTTAGGTTCTGTTATTGCGAATATTGAAGGGGGCACAGCTCCTTATTCTTATGCTTGGTCTGCAGGAATAAGTTTTGATTCATTAAATACAAATCTAGCCGCAGGAACCTATACTGTAACTGTAACTGATGTTAATGGATGTACTAATGAAGCTTCAACAATTATAACAGAACCTACTGCTCTTGTGTTTGATGTAGAAACTACCGATGTAAATTGTTTTGGACAACAAAACGGAATGATTGAAATATTTGCATCTGGAGGAACTTACCCCTACACCTATTCTTTAGATACCATTTTTGGAGGAGCTTCTGGTTTTGGAAATCTTGCTCCAGGAATTTATAATGTTTCTGTTCAAGATCAAAATGGATGTTTAACTATACAAGATTCTATAATTATTGAAGAACCTAACCCTTTAATGGTCAATATTATTCCTGACACTTCAGATATTAATATAACTCTTGGTGATTCTCTTCAATTAGGTCTTAATTATTTGAATGCTGTTGGTGATGTAAATATAGCATGGAATGGTCTTTATGGCTCTGATAGCATCAGTTGTTTAGATTGTCCTAATCCTTGGATTAATGATTATGAAAGTAATATCTATTCTGTAACAGTAACCGATGAAAATGGATGTATGGGTGAAGATGAAATCAGAGTTCATGTTCCTAGAGATAGAGAAATATTTGTTCCTAGTGGTTTTACTCCTAATGGGGATGAAATGAATGATGCTTTAATGGTACATGGCCCTACAGGAACGACTGTTTTAACTTTTAGAGTGTATGACAGATGGGGAGAATTAGTCTTTAGAGCAGATAATTATAAAATTAATTCTACAGATTCTAGTGTGGTTTGGGATGGTATTTTTAAAGGTTCTCCTATGAATCCTGCCGTTTTTGTTTGGTATGTAGAAGTAGAATACATTGACGGAAGAACAGAATCAAAAAAAGGAAATACAACCCTAATTCGATAAATTAAATAAGAGATACAAGATATATAATATGAAAAATTTCAAGTTTGTTTTATTATTAATATTAGCATCTTTAGCCTTTCAAATCAAAGCTCAAGATGCTAGATTTTCTCAGTTTTATACTGCTCCTTTACATAACAATCCTGCCTTAACAGGGATTTTTCCAGGTAAATTTAGAGTGGGATTAAACTATAGGAATCAATGGTCTAGTATTTTAGGAAGTTCTGCTTTTAATACCTATCAAGCTGCTTTTGATATGCGTTTTAGAACATCAAGAAATGATTTTTTTGCTGTTGGAGTCAATTTATTACGCGATGATGCTGGAGATGCTCGTTTTAACCAAACTAAAGCAAATCTTTCTGCTTCGTTTATCAAGCAATTAGTGGGCGGACCTTATAAAGTAGCCAGACAATATATTGGTATAGGATTTCAAGTAGGAATGGGGCAAAATGGAATTGATTGGAACCAATTGAGCTTTAGCAATCAATTTAATAATACAACAGAACAATATAGTTCCTCTAACCCCACAGGAGAAGATTTTGGAATTGCCAGTAAAATATATACTGATATTAATGCGGGACTGACTTGGTATGCTTTATTTGAAGATAATCTAAGTATTTATTCAGGTATTGCATTACATCATATAGGACAACCAGATATTTCTTTTTATGATGAAGCTACAGAAATACTTTTTTCTAAAATTATTTTTCAATTAGGAGGACAAATTCCTTTTAGTGAAAATTTAAGTATCCTACCTGCTGCGAAATTTATGCTTCAAGGCCCTTCTAATGAAACAAACGTAGGACTGAATGTAAGATATTCTAATAATGATCATAATGAATTAGCTCTTCGTGCTGGAGGATGGATTAGAATGGTAAATGGTGCTGAATCGTCAATAAATGTAGAATCTTTTATTGTAACATCAATGATTGAAATAGAACGGTTTTTGATTGGAATAAGCTATGATTTCACCTTATCTACTTTATCAGCAGCCACTGATTCTAGAGGATCTTTTGAACTATCTTTTGCTTATATTCATCCTGAAAAATCTAGATATAAAGTAGAATGTCCTAGATTTTAATTATGCTTTATAAATATCATTATAAATAAAATTACTTGCTCCTGACAAAGATTTTACATATTCATAGCTAATTTGTCCTATTTCTAATCGTTTAGTATTATTAGACATTAAGTCAAATAATATTTTATTGTATTCTTCCATATTAGAAATTGTATAGGCTCCTTTATTTTCTAATAAATCTCTTGCCTCAGGGAATTTTTGATATAATGGTCCAAAAATAATAGGTAGTGAAAAAACTGCTGGTTCCAAAATATTATGTATTCCTTTGCCAAAGCCTCCTCCAATATAAGCTAAATCTGCATATTTATATAATTTAGATAATAATCCAATATTATCAATCATTAATATATTACATTCTTTTTCGGTATCATAAGAAGAATATTTACTTATTTTGAAGTGAGGTATATTTTCTTGAATCATTTGATAAATATTATCAATGGTAATTTTATCTATTTCATGCGTTGCAATAATATATTTCCATTCAGGAAAATGAGCTGTTTTTAAGTATTGAACCAATAGTTCAATATCTTTTTTCCATGCACTCCCTAATATGAATATTTTTTTATCATTTTTAAAATGTACAATATTTCTAATATCGATATTGATATTTTTAATAGATAATACTCTATCTGCTCTAGTATCTCCTACAACACTGATATTCAGAATATCATATTTTTTGAGTAAATTATAAGAAGTATGATCTACTACATAAATTTTAGAAAAATAAGTGAGCATTTTCCTAAACCACCTTCCTATAATAGGCTGAAAAAAAGATTGGTTAACTCTAAATGAAGCAGAAATCAAAAAAGTAGGAATTCTATTTTTATGGAGTTGTTCTAAGTAATGAAACCAAAATTCATAACGTATAAAAAAAACAAATCGAGGTTGAATTATATTTATAAATTTAGCAGCATTCTTTTGAGTATCTAAGGGAAGATATACAACTAAATCTGCATGAGCATAGTCTTTTTTATTTCTATAACCTGATGGTGAAAAAAATGTAAGAAGTATTTTGAATGAAGTTTCTTTACTATATTTTTCTATCAATGTTCGTCCCTGTTCAAATTCTCCTAAAGAAGCACAATGAAACCAAACCCATTCATTAGAACTAAAATTTATTT
>JAHDII010000060.1 GCA_020630895.1 Saprospiraceae bacterium | reverse complement strand
GAAATAAAAAATGGCTGTGGTTGAAAACCGCAGCCATTTTTATTTTTAATTGTATGAATCATATATTATCGATACAAATACATATATCTATTTCTTTCTAATTCTCTAAAAAACGGATCATTCAAATCTTTAATAAATCGAATAGCTTCGCCTGTAGATTTCATTTCAGGACCTAATTGTTTATCTACATTAGGAAATTTATCAAAAGAAAAAACAGGAACTTTAACTGCATAACCCGTCAGATTTTTTTCAATAGTAAAATCTTTAATCTTTTTATTTCCTAACATACAATGAGTTGCAATATTCAAATAAGGTATTTGATATGCTTTTGCTATAAAAGGAGTTGTTCTTGAACCACGAGGATTGGCTTCAATAACATATACTTTTTCATCTTTTATTGCAAATTGAATATTAATAAGACCTTTTATTTGAAGTGCAAAAGCAATTCTTCTTGTATATTCTTTCATCGTTTCTATAACATCCTCAGATAAAGAATATGTAGGTAATAATGCATTACTATCTCCAGAATGAATTCCTGCGGGTTCAACATGTTCCATAATTCCCATAATATGAACATCCTCCCCATCACAAATAGCATCAATTTCAGCTTCTTTAGCCCTTTCTAAAAATTGGTCAATTAATATTTTATTATCAGGAATGTGTTTTAAAATACTCAAAACTTGAGATTCTAATTCATCATTATTGATTACAATTCTCATTCGTTGTCCCCCTAAAACATAGGAAGGGCGAACTAAAACAGGATAAGTTACTTTATTCGCTATTTCTAACGCTTCATCAGCATCTCTTGCTGAACCATATTTCGGATAAGGAATATCTAATGTTTTTAATAAATCTGAAAATACCCCTCTATCTTCAGCTATATCCATATGTTTGAAAGACGTTCCTATAATTTTAACTCCTTTTTCATGGAATTTTTTAGCTAATTTTAAAGCCGTTTGTCCTCCTAATTGAACAATAACTCCTACAGGTTTTTCATGGTCAATAATTTCTTCAATATGCTCCCAAAAAACAGGTTCGAAATATAATTTATCTGCAATATCAAAATCTGTTGAAACAGTTTCAGGATTACAATTCACCATAATTGCTTCATATCCAGCTTCCTTAACAGCTAATAAACCATGAACACAACAATAATCAAATTCTATTCCTTGACCAATACGATTAGGACCTGCTCCTAAAACAATAATTTTCTTTCTATCAGAAGGAATACTTTCATTTTCTTGATCAAAAGTAGAATAGAAGTAGGGTGTTTGTGCTTCAAATTCAGCTGCACAAGTATCTACCATTTTATAGGTTCTAATAATACCTAATTGTTTTCTTCTTTTTGTAACATGTTCTTCTTGGATTCTCATGACCCAAGCAATTTGAGCATCTGAATATCCCATCACTTTCAAATCTCGTAGAAATTCTTCTGTGAGATCTTCTGCTACATTAAAACGCATGAGTTCTTGTTCTGCTTTAACTAAGCGTTCTATTTGTTTAATATACCAAGGATCTATTCCTGTTAATTTATGAATGGTTCGTTTAGGAACGCCTAATCGGAGTGCATCTTTTAAACGATAAATTCTATCATCGCTAGGTGTTTCTAAACGTTTGAGAATATCTTCTGTTTTGATCCATTCTTTCATATCAGCCCCTAATCCCATTCTATTATTTTCTTGAGATTGACAGGCTTTTTGAAGTGCTTCAAGGAAAGTTCTACCAATAGACATGACTTCTCCTACAGATTTCATTTGTAAGCCTAAAGTGTGGTCTGCACCATGGAATTTTGCAAAATTCCATCTAGGCATTTTTACAATTACATAATCTAAGGTAGGTTCAAAAAATGCAGAAGTTGTTTTAGTAATTTGATTTTTTAATTCATCCAAAGTGTAGCCAATAGCTAATTTAGCCGCTATTTTTGCAATAGGATAACCTGTTGCTTTACTAGCTAAAGCTGAAGAACGACTTACTCTAGGATTAATTTCAATAGCAATGAGTTCTTCTGTTGCTGGATTTTGAGCAAATTGGACATTACATCCTCCTGCAAAATTTCCAAGAGAACGCATCATTAAGATAGCATCATTTCTCATTTGCTGAAAGCATGTATCAGA
The DNA here is from genome assembly GCA_020630895.1 of Saprospiraceae bacterium. Taxonomy (GTDB): domain Bacteria; phylum Bacteroidota; class Bacteroidia; order Chitinophagales; family Saprospiraceae; genus JAHDCE01. The sequence continues at coordinate 12,341 of JAHDII010000060.1, read as the reverse complement.
AAGTGTCATTGCAGGAGCTACAGTAATACTATCACCAGTATGTACTCCCATTGGATCTAAATTTTCAACAGTACAAATGATGACAACATTATCATTAGCATCTCTTAATAATTCTAATTCATATTCTTTCCAACCTAGAACAGCTTGTTCTACTAGCACTTCATGGGTAGGAGAAGCTTCAAGCCCTCTACGTAGGGCAGCAGAAAAATCTTCTTCTTTCATTACGAAACCTCCACCTGTTCCTCCTAAAGTATAACTAGGACGAATCACTAATGGGAAACCAATTTTTTGAGCGGCTTCCATTCCTTCTAAGAAGGAATTGGCTATTTGAGAATGGGCAACATTCATTCCTAATTCAACCACATGTTCTTTAAAAGCTTCTCTATTTTCAGTTAATTCAATAGCATTGAGATCCACTCCAATTAAACGAACATTATATTTTTCCCAAACACCTTGTTTCCCAGCTTCAATAGCTAAATTTAAGGCTGTTTGACCGCCCATTGTTGGAAGAACAGCATCAATTTGTCTTTCCTCTAATATTTGTATGAGACTTTCAACAGTAAGAGGAAGTAAATAAACATGATCTGCTGTTACAGGATCTGTCATGATGGTAGCAGGATTAGAATTGATAAGAGTGACTTCAATTCCTTCTTCTCTTAAAGATCTAGATGCTTGAGTACCTGAATAGTCAAATTCGCAAGCTTGTCCTATTATTATTGGCCCACTTCCAATAATGAGTATTGATTTAATAGAAATATCCTTCGGCATGGATTTACAATCTTTTTTGATTGCGTGCAAAGATAATCAAATGAATATAATCTCCCTTTCTGAAAGGAACTTTTATTTATAAAATTTAATGATAGCTTGAGTGGATTGAACTAAATATACTGTTTTAGTCAATTTTTATTTTGATATAGAGGGGATTTAGAAAGTGTAAAAGAAAATTAAAATAAGTTTTGTAAATCTTTTTTGATTGTAAAATGAAAAGTAGAGCCTTCCCCAAATTCAGATTCTACCCATATTTCTCCTCCATGTTGTTCTACGATTTTTTTACAAATGGCAAGACCAATTCCTGAACCCTCATATTCAGATCTAGTATGTAATCTTTTAAAGATTAAAAATATTTTTTCCATGTAATCTTCATGGATTCCTATTCCATTATCTTTAACATAGAAGTGCCAATGAGTATTTTCATCAATAGAATTGATTTCTATATGAATAGGTTGTGCATCTTTTTTGCTAAACTTGACAGCATTTCCAATTAAATTTTGGAATACTTGTTTCATTTTAGTTCGATTTCCTTTTAATTGAGAAGGCAAATCATTTATTGTAAATTCTATATTCTTGGATTCAGGATAACTATGGTTAAGCCCTATAATATTAGAAATTAAATGATTTAAATCAAAGTATTTAATTTCTAACTCTTTAGTAGAAACTCTAGAATAAGTTAATAAATCTTGAATTAGGATATTCATTCCTTTAACACTTTCCACGATAAAATTCATATATTCGTGAGCATTATCGTCGAATTGGTGGCTATATTTTTTTTGTAATAATTGAGTAAAATTAGAAATGGATCTCAAAGGTTCTTTTAAGTCATGTGAAGCTACATAGGCAAAGCTTTCTAATTCTAAATTAGATTCTATATATTTTTTTAATACAATATTCTTTTTAGTTAATTCAACAGTTTGATTTTTGATTTTTTTCCTTGCTTCATTTTTTTCGGTTAAATCTTCTACAATCATTACTGTAGCATTTTTACCATTTAATGTGATAGGAGTAAAGGTTACAATAGCATCAAATAATTTACCACTTCTAGTTTTTTTAAATTGCCAATTGATGCTAATCTCTTTTTGATTCTTTTTAAAATTAGTGAGTATTTCTTGTATTTCTGTAGCAGAGCTTTTGCCATTAGGCTGAAGTTTTGGACTTTGTTCAGGCATACTACTTACCAATAAATATTCTCGTGGGGCATCAAAAATTCTAATAGCTGCAGGATTTACATCAATAGCTATACCTAATTCAAAATCAATGACTATAATTCCTACTTTTGAATGATTGAATAAAGCTCTATATCGTTCTTCTTTTTCAGTTATTTCTAAGTTTTTTTGTCTTTTTTCAGTGATATCTTCTATACAAGAAATGAAATATCTTTCATTATTTTTTTCAAAAATATTGACCCAAACTTTAGCAAAAAAAGGTGTTCCATCTTTTTTTCGATACATTTTTTCTACTTGGACAAAATCTAGTTCTCCTTGTAGTAGTTGTTCTATTTTTAATAAATTATGAGGATAATCTTTATAGGTTAAATCATCAAAAGAATAGCCAATTAACTCATTTATAGAATATCCTATAACCTCAGCAAATGCAGCATTTGCATCTACAATAATATTATTCATATTAGCAATAGAGATACCTAAGGGTTGAAAATCAAAAATATTTTTAAACTTATTAATTTCAAAAGCAAAATTTCCCTGTTCTAAATCAAGGATTTCTGAAATATTTCGATAAATCATTAAAAGATGAAATTCATCTTTTAAATGAAGAGGAAGTAAAGAAATATTTATTTTAAGCCCTTCTCTATTTTTTGTTCTATGATAGAAGGTGTAATTGAATTCACTATCTAGTGTTATTTGTTGAATGGTATCCTTTAATAATTCGCTAGAGTCAAATTTCGCATCTACAGTATCATCTAATAAATCTATGGGGGTCATTTGTTTCAATTCGGCTGTTGTATAACCAAAGAGAAGTTCCATTGTAGGATTTGCATCAATAATTTTATTTTGATTTCTATTATAAAGGATAATTCCATCGAAAGAATTATTATATAAAGTTTTATATAATTTTTCGTATTCTACTTTTTTATCAATATCTAAAATTTCTCTTCCTAAATAATTAATTTCCTTAGCATTATTTCGAAGTAACTTAATATATATATTTACTTTTTTAAGATTTAGAATTTCCATTCTATTTTGTATAGCAGTAAGAAGAGTTGTTTCACTATAATTAGATGGACGCAATAGTGTCTCTGCTTGGATAATATCTAATATCCCAGTAAAGTAGTCATGATTTATATCTATAGAGCTTCTCATTTACTATAACATATTGTATTGATGAGTTGGGTTTGAGGTATTAAGTAGTCTGTTCTTAATTTTCTAACTGAATAGAATTGAAAATAGACTTATTTTAAAATAATTTTATTGTATCATCCTCATTATCATAATGATAAAGCAAATCTTATACCATATTGATTATAAGTTGTAATTTTGAAAAGATATTTTTCCAAAATCTTTCACAGTTTTAACAGTTTCTTTAGAATTTTCAGGCTCAGCGGTATGGAAACTTTCTCCTCCCTTTTTATGCAAAAACCAGTTTTTTTCTTCTTCGTTATATTTAAAAGTTATGATTTCTGTCCATCTCCAAGAACTACCTCCATAATGTTCAATAGAAAAATATCCATTTTTTATGGCTATATCTTGGTAAGGATCTCCCATTACTCCCCCACAATCATAGCATAATACTATTTTATCATTTCTGCCTTGATTTTTTAAAGTATTATCTTTATTTCGAGTTAAAATAAAAAGAGGCCTATCTATGTTTTCTTCCATGTTTTTTTCTGCTTCAGCATCGTGTGCAATAAGAATAACATCATTATTAAAATTGTCCTTATTTAAATCTCCATAGGCATAATCTAAGACTAAAAATCCTTTAGGAACAAAAGAATGCAAATATTTTAATTCTGATAAGTCTTTTTCATTATTGAGGTGATGATTATCTTCTGCTATAAAGCTATCTTCTTTTTTCTCAGTAGTATTATTTTCTTTTTTTTGAGAAATGGTATCCTTATTTGTAGTAATTGGCGTATTATTTTTTATATCTACATGAGAATTGATATTCTCATCAGTGTTACTCGAAGGAGAGCAATGTAATAACATTGTTGCAGATAAAATAATAATAATAATTTGTTTCATTTTGATTTTAGTATTTGTAATCAGGCTACAAAATACTAAAAAAAATCATATTATATTATTTTTTATGTGTAGTTTTAAAAATAATGTCCCAAAAAGTAGAACTAAGACCAAAACCTCTATCATGATTTTTGTAATGATGATCCATGTGGTTTTTCTTAATTTTTAAAAACCATTTCCCTCTATACTTAGAATAGTGGGTAGCATAATGCATCATATCATAGACTAAATATCCTAGCATAAATCCTGAATAAAAAGAGGCTGTTATTCCTTTATCTTGAAAAATAAGATAGAAAATCCAATATAATGCTACAGCTAATGATAAACTTACTGCCGGAGGAATAACTAAACGTAAGTGATCATTAGGATAATCATGATGCACACCATGAGCAATAAAATGGATTCGTTGCCCTATTTTGCCTTTGAATTCATAATGAAAAAAATAACGATGTAAAAGATATTCAAACAAAGTCCAAAAAACAATTCCTCCTAGTGTTAATCCTAAAAAAGAAAGATATCCTACTTCAAAAACAAATATAGATTGATATATAAAATAACCAATAATAGGTATATAAATGACTGGTATTACCATAGGATGTATCCTAGAAAAATAATCTATAAAATCATTTTTAAACATTCTAGGAGATTTATTTTCTCCTGATTTATATAATACTTTCTTTTCCATTCCACAAAATTACAATTATTTGTGATTTAACTTCACTATTTTTTGAGTATAGATTTTATTTTGAGTTTCAATCTTCAACCAAAAGATACCATTAGGAATATGATCTAAATTTTCGATATTCAAATTATTATTTTGACTAGAAGACATCTTTTGAGTAAATACAATTTTTCCTGTGATATCTATAATATCAATAGTGATATTTCCTTGTGTATTGTTTGGAAGTTCAACATTAATTGATGAGTCAAAAGGATTAGGAAATGTTGATAAGCGAGATGATTCATCAAAAATATTTTGATTTGGTGTTGTATTTTCTTCTATACAAGAATAAATATGAACATTATCAATATACCAACCATCATTACCATTGCAACCATCTTCTCCTAGTTCCCATCTAAAACGTATAGAACTGCCTGGTGCAGCACCCAATATTTCTAAATCTAATTGACTTTGTCCCCAAGAACTTGTAACACTTCCTTCATCAGCACCTGTAAAAGCAGGTTGTCCTTCCATTGGATTATCATTATCTTCAGAAGCAGGATTAATGTTCCCCACGTAACCATTAAATGTAAATGCTTCATTTGGAACAATTTCCCAAGCCTCTGAATTCAATTTATATTTTAGATTTCCTCCATCCCAAAAAGGTTCCGTTGCTACATAATGATCGAAGGTCATATAAGCATGAATCGTATCTATATTAGGAATATTAATAACGGGACTTTGTAATCGTACTATACCATTTTCTAAATCTGTTGCACAGTCACCAATAATTGGATTAGGAACATAAGCAACAGCAGTATTGTTATCTCCAGGCACTTCTGTTGTTATAGACCATTCTCTATCATCCCAAGTAGCAGGGCTAACAGGAAATTCAGCAACAGCCCAGCCATCTAATCCCGTTTCAAAGTCTTCTAAAAATATTGTTTCATTTGTTTCACATAATGCAGGAGGATCTTGTTCTAAAAGTGTAGCAAAACCACAATTAGTTTCTTCTCTAAATTCTACAGCTAAAATCATTGCTGCTACAGCTTCGCAATCTGCAGAAGTAATAAATTCTCCAGAAGGACCTACAGGATCACCAACAGATAAGCCCTCTAATTCCATTCCTAATAAATCAGCACAAGCAGCATCTAAAGCATCTGCATGGTTAGCAAAATTAGTGCTTGGAGTTCCATAAATACTTAAAGCTCTCCAAAAAATATGTACAGCTTTTGTAAAACCTAAAGCAGGAATAGATTGACCATTGTAATCTCCTCCATCGACCAATAAAGCATAAGCATGGTTATTGACTCCAGAGTTCGTATGAACTCCTCCTTGATCACCATTACCACAAAAGTATTGAATAGCTGTTACTCTTCCTGGATCTCCAAAGCATGAAGGTCTCCACATATCTCTAATAGCTCCACCAAAACTAGTTGCAGATTCACCAATAAGCCATCTGTCAGAATTATTGCAATTGGTTCTCATTCCAAAACTTTCTCCATCATCATTATAATTATTTAAAATATCTATAGTTTCTCCCCAAATATCAGAATAGGATTCATTTAATGCTCCAGGTTGCCAAGCATAAATATAATCACTGGTAAAATCAGTATAAGCATGTCCCCATTCATGTCCTACAATATCATCTGTTCCAACACCATTACAAACATTAATAGTTGCCCCATTCCAACTAGCATTAGGACAACCTAAATTTGCGGGATCATGAATGGTTCGCATTATAGCATCTTCATTATCATAAGAAATAAAACCAAATGCATTTTTGAAAAAATTATAGGTATGTTCTGCAGCAGTTAGTTCATGTTGTTGCCAAGTGGTTAGTGTACCTGGAAAAGGATCTCCTTCTGACCAGATATTATTTGCTAAAACACCTTCGGATAACCTTCTATTTAATGCTCCTTCTATTCCTGTAATTTGTTCTATAATCGTTCCTTTATGAGCATCAATATAAAAGGTTTCTCTTACATCTAAATGATTTCTAATTTCAATTTCATATACTAAGTAATTGATTCCTTGTATTCCTTGAACTAATCCATCTCTATAAACCATTAATTGATTGCTATGAACGAAAAGAGACTCTCCAGAAAGATTGATTCCTTGGATTTCAATTTCTGACATTGCTTTTGCAATAGCTTCATTTTCCGTTAATTGAAAATTTGTATTGATGTTGATGTTAGGGATTATTGTACCATTAATTGCTGTTATTTTCCAATCATTAGTGAAATGAAATTTTAATATTCCACAAAATACATCGATACCTTTATATTGTTGCGTAATGGTTAAATGATGATATCCATAGTTATCTGTTTTTAATTCCTTTTCTTGTAATTGAATATCTACATTTAAATTTCCAAATATTGTTCCATATTGTTCTAAAAAAGAATTGGCTTTTTCTATTGCCGAATTGCCCATTAATTCTAAGGGAGCTTCTTTTGGGAAGCGAATAAAAGTAGCGGTTGAAGTTGCTTTATTCTTACTAACAATAGCATTAGTTTCAAGAGTTAAATTTTTGATAGCCTTATCTACTTTGTTTTGAGCAGCAAGAAATGTAAAACAACATAAAATGCTTAGAAAAATACTTGTTATCTTCTTCATGGAAATGGATTTTTAGATAGTTTCAGACGAAGATATTGAAAAAGAGGGGATTTTAAAAATATTGTTAGGCTAAAGTATTCAAAATGTAATTATATTACATTAATGATTTGCATTAGCAATTGGATATTAGTATTTTTAAATAAATAGCGTATTAAATATGTCAGTTAATAAATGGTTTTTGACTCCATCGAAGAAGCAATTTATGATTATTGGAAGTATTTGGAGTTTAGGAATTATTCTTCTTATTCTTGCAACAACTAATTTTTTTGCTGAAAGTATTTTTCAACAAAAAAATACACTCACAAACATATTAATTTTGTCATCCATATTAGGAATTTTTTCTTATTATGTGAGGTATAGAAGAAATCAAAAATAAATTTTATTTTTGAATAGAGCGTATAGCTTGATGTATCACAATTCCCAAAGTAACGGCTACATTTAGGCAAGGAGTATGTCCTATTTGTTGAATATAAATAGCGGCATCCATTAAGGCTATAGCTTCTTTTTCTAGACCTTCTTTCTCACTGCCTAAGAGAATTAAATCATTTTTTTTGAATTGAAAATTATTCAATTCTTGAGCAGTATCATCTACTAATGTAGCTATTTTTCTCCCTGGATAATTTTCTAAAAAAGAGATAGGATCTTCAATGATTTCTATTTGAATATGATTAATGGCTCCAGCGGTCCATACTCTTGCTAAATGATTCATATCTGCTCTTGAAGTTTTATTATTAGGAGGAGATAATAAATTATTTTTATCGTAAATAAATATTTTTTTGAGTCCATAAAATTCTGCTGTGCGAATCATAGAGGACATATTAGGACGATATTCAGGTGCGTACAATAAAATATTAATCATGTTGCAAATATAAAAAAAGGGTTGAGCATACAACTATGCTCAACCTCATTTTTATTAACAACAGCCTCCAGAACAGCAGGGTAGTGTGCAACATAAAGTTGCTACGATGCCTCCTAATCCAAGGGCGATTAAAATTGCCTTTTTCATAACATTTAATTTAAGAATTAAAAAATTTATTTCAATAATCGTAATATTACGATAGCTATAGCCAAAAAAATATTAACAACAGGTAAAAATGTTTCTTAAAGAACCTAACATATTTGCACATTGTGTTGCATCAATACAATAACATGTATATACACCATCAACTTCTCCCTTTATAATATTCGCATCTTTCATCGCTTTGAGATGTTGAGAAATGGTAGATTGAGAAAGTGGTAATTCATCTACAATATCTCCACAAACACAAGTCCCTTTTTTGATTAAATATTCTAAAATAGCAATACGAGCAGGATGTGCTAATGCTTTTGCCATTTTAGCCAATTGATTTTGTCTTTCTGTAAATAATATGTCTTTACTTTTACCCATTAATCGTAAAAGTACGATTAATTGAATTAGGAAACAAATTTTTTATGGAAAATTTTAAATTTGAATCCCTAAAGCAAATCTTAATTCATGAATTTTAGGATAAGCTATAAATTTTTGTGTTCTTAGTAAACTTTCATCAGAAGGTAAAAGAGGATTGTTAATTGTATGTTTTTTGTATTGATAATCTGCTATAATTAAAGAATAATCGAGTAAAAAAAATAAGCGTTTTTTAGTATTGAATTTTAAACGAGAAATGAAATTATTCTGTAAACTAATAGAATGAATTTTGTATGGATATAAAGCAGAAGTTAAGGGAATAAAGTTCTCAAATGAATAATAAGGCATAAGCCCTATACCTACTCCACCACTTATTTTATTTCCTAATTTCAAGAAATCATGGAACACAGAATATCGAAATCCTAAAGTCAATTGATTCCTTAAGACACTTTGAGAAGTAGGAATTGTAACTCCCATACCAGTTATTTGAATGAGTTCAAATTGTTTATTTCTAGAAACAGAAAATAAAGGAATTGAAAATTCATGCTCTACTTTTTTTCTCTGAAAAGAAAACGCAGGAGTAAATTTACCTATATTGATTGAATATTTCTTAGTAGAGATTATAAATCCTAAAGAAGAAGAGCCTGAAGCATTTTCTTTCTTAAATTCTATAGACGAATATAGCCTTAGGGTTCTTTTTGCATCGTTATCGTTTTGAGCATAGGAGAGAATTACAAAAAAGAGAAGAAGAATGGATAAAGTTATTTTGACTATTTTCATGTTGTAAAATAATGGAATATTCAAATGACGTGAAATGAGTTTTCTAATTTAACTAGAAAATAAAATTTATATTGAGTCTTAACAATAGATGTTATTGCGAAAAATTGATTATAGCCAACTTGATTTTTTGAAAATATACTTTCACGCTAAAGACGTGACAAGTCGTTATTTCCCTCAACCGTAGCTATGGCTACGCTTTCGAGAAATGCCGCGTCTATTTCCAAAATCTCTAAGTCGTCTTTCATAAAAAACTTTTCGTAATAACATCTAATTCCAACTTTCATTAAAATAGATTGTCTATTATTGTAATAGGATTAAGATTTAATACTAATTTAAGTTGCATAAAATTTAGTAGAGTTAAAAATTATGAAGTATATCATCTACAAAATACTATTTTCAAAGTAATTGTAATAATAACTGTGGACTTTGCGGATTTATTCGCAACTTAGATTACCATTTCTTACACTAAATGAAGTATTTAAATTGTCTAAAAATAAAATCATGAAAAAAATTATCATTCTTCTTCTATTTTTGCCTTTAGTTATGAATGTAGAAGCACAAACAGAAGTACAATACCAAAAACCTCCTAAAGAAATACTAGATTTAGTAGATGTTTCTTTAGCTCCTATTGTTAGAATGGATAGCAAAGCAGAATATATGATTCTTCTTTATAGAGATCCTTATAAATCGATTCAAGAATTATCTGAAAAGGAACTTCGCTTAGGAGGTTTAAGAATTAACCCTAAAACGAATATTTCTAGTAGAGCAAGATATTATAAAAGCCTTTCTGTAAAAAAAGTAAAAGGGGGTAAAGAAATTAAGATTAAAGGATTACCTAATGATGCAAGGTTAGCCAATTTTACTTTTTCTCCTAATGAAGAAAAAATGGCATTTACCAACACAACAACTCAAGGTGTTGAATTATGGATATTAGATATTCAAACAGCAAAGGCTCAAAAAATTACTTCAGATAATTTGAATGCAAATATTGGAAGTCCTTTTTTGTGGTTTAGGGATAGTGAACATTTATTGTTACGAGTGATTCCTAAAGACAAACAAGCTTTAATTGAAGAAGAAAATTCTGTTCCTACAGGACCCACTGTTTCTGAAAATACAGGAGGCAAAAAAGCTCAAAATAGAACTTATCAGGATTTATTAAAAAATCCTAATGATGAGAAAAATTTTGAGCAATTGGTGCGTTCTGAATTGTATAAAACAGATGTAAAAGGAAATACTTCTCTTTGGAGAAAAGCAGGAATGTATAGGAGTATGTCTTTTTCTCCTGATGGAATGTATATGATGCTTTCAGAGATAGAAAAACCATTTTCTTATTTAGTTCCTTATAGCCGTTTTCCTTATACTGTAACGATTTATGATACTGACGCAAAGAAGGTAAAAGAATTTTTAAAGGTTCCTTTAATTGAAGATTTGCCTAAAGGATTTATGGCATCAAGAAAAGGACCTCGAAATATTTCATGGCGTTCAGATAAACCTTCTACATTATATTGGTGTGAAGCACAAGATGAAGGAGATCCTCAAAAAGAAGTTTCTCATAGAGATATTGTATATGAAATAGATGCTCCTTTTAGTGGCAATAAAAAAGAATTAGTCAAAACTATTAATCGTTTTTATTCTATGACTTGGGGAAATGATAATATGGCGATTGCTTATGATTATTGGTGGAACTCTAGAAATACTAAAGCCTATTTATATAACCCTTCTAATAGTAAAGAATCTCCAAAAGTTATTTATGATAGAAATTATCAAGATAGATATAATGATCCAGGAGACTTTATTACAGAAGACAATGAATATGGACGCCCTGTTTTAGTTATCGATAAAAATAAAATATATTTAAGAGGAGAGGGATATTCTGAAAAAGGGAAAAAACCATTTATTGATCAGATGGAAATTAAGTCTTTTAAAAAGACTAGACTTTGGCAAGCTAATTTAGATGATCAGTTAGAAAATATTTCTTCTATTATTAATATTAAAAAAGGCGAAATATTAACAAGAATTGAATCTCCTAATGAATATCCTAATTATTATATTAGAAATATTAAAAAAAGAATAGCTGCTATTCCTATTACAAATTTTGAAAATCCATTTAAAAGTATGGATGGTGTTCATAAAGAACTCATTAAATATAAACGAGATGATGGTTTAGAATTATCAGCAACATTATATCTTCCTCCTAATTATGATAAGACAAAAAAGGAAAAGTTACCTATGGTGATGTGGGCATATCCTAGAGAATATAAAGATAAAAGTAGTGCAGGGCAAGTAACAAATGATCCAAATGAATTTACTTATCCTTATTATGGTTCTCCTATTTATTGGGTAATGAGAGGATATGTTGTTTTAGATGATGCTTCTTTTCCTATAGTGGGTGAAGGAGATAATGAGCCTAATGATTCTTTTAGAAAACAATTGGTGGCTAATGGAAGAGCTGCTATTGATGCTGTGGATAAGTTAGGATATATTGATAGGAATAGGGTAGCTGTAGGAGGTCATTCTTATGGTGCATTTATGACAGCTAACTTATTAAGTCATTCTAATGATTATGCAGCAGGAATTGCTCGTAGTGGTGCTTATAATAGAACTCTTACTCCTTTTGGTTTTCAGAGTGAAGAAAGAAACTATTGGGAAGCTCCTGGAATATATTATGATATGTCTCCATTTATGCATGCAGAAAAAATGAAAACTCCATTATTATTAATTCATGGTGAAGCAGATAATAATTCAGGAACATATCCTATGCAAAGTCAGCGATATTTTAATGCTTTAAAAGGGCTAGGAGCAACCGTACGATTGGTGATGTTACCCAAAGAAAGTCATGGTTATAGTGCTAAAGAATCCATATTACATATTTTGTGGGAGCAAGATCAGTGGTTGGAAAAGTATGTAAAAAATAAAGGGAAAGAATAAATTA
>JAHDII010000059.1 GCA_020630895.1 Saprospiraceae bacterium | reverse complement strand
CCATTCTTCTTGAAAATGATTGAAAAAATATTCAAAATTAAGAATGTTTTTAATGGTATAAGAATTTAAAATATTCTCTTCTAGAACAAAAAAAGTAATGACTTGATTTAATAAATTGACTTCATAAATATTTTTATAATAATAGCTATTATAATTTTTACTGAAAAATTTATGGGTTAGTGTTATAATTCGATAATTAGTAATAGCATGAACTTTATGGTATCCTCGTGGAATATAATAAATCGATAGAAAAAGAAAAATAATAAAAAATATAAAAGGAATTATTGCACTTGGAATATCACCTACGACAAAAAATAAAATGATAAAAGCTATTAAATTTACACTCGTAAAAAGAATCAATATAGGACTTAATGCAGAAGAAACAATATTGTTTTCTTCTCTAAAGAAAATGAGTTTTTCATTATTATTTAATATTTTTTCAAATAATTGTTGAGAATTATTGCTCATACTCTTGTATTTTTTGAGCCATATCAATCATTGTTTCAAATAATAAAATAGAATGCTTTAAAATAATATTAGCATTTAAACTTTCTTGAAATAAATTTTTACAAGAAAAACTAAAAGAATTTTTTTGCCCTTTATTTATTTTTTGAATTCTATTTTTAGGATCTAACAAATGCGCATCTAAAATATCTAAATCTTCTTTTGTATTTTCTTTCTTTTTTACTAGGGCTTGACCAAAAATAAAATCGCCTTTAATACTTCGTCTAGAAATTAATAATTGTTTTTGTATTTTTTTATCAATAATAGTATCAAAAAAACGTCGATCATTACTTTGTAATAAAAATTTGTCATCAAAAGTAGGGTATCCTACTTTTAAATCTTGAGTACCTGTTATTTTTTGAAAACCTGTTCCAATAGTTTCAGGTTTCATCATTAAATAATTATTTTTTGAATTAGGACATTCAATAGAAATATTTAAGGTTTGTAACATAAATATTTTACCTAAAGAAAAACTAGTTTTCATTCCATTTATTTCTCCATCTAATTTTAAATAATTATTTTTTGAATAATGAAAAGGAGTAAAATTCAAATGATATTTTTTTGCAATATTTTCAAAATCTTTCATATAATTTTGATGAGGAGATTTTGAAAACCAAGCATCTTGGATTTGATTTAATTTTTCATGTGGAGAACTTACAGCAATTCTCGGAATATTCTGATTCTCCTCAAAGTGAATATTAGCAGATGGGCTTTGAATTAAAACTATTTCATTTCCAAACCCAAAACCATATAATCTTATTTGATAAATATTTTTATAATAATAAGATGTTTTATTTTTAGAAAATCCCTCTTTTATATGAATAATTCTGTCATCTGTAGCAATGTAAGTATTATTGGTGAAAATAAAATTTAACCCAACATAACTCATTGCAATAATTACAGAAAGGAACGTAAAAAGCATACCAAAAGCTTCAATATTATTGATTAAAATTAAAATAGAAACTAACAATAATGCTACTCCTGCTAATATAAAAATAGAGACAGCATGTTTTTTTGTACCTTCAGGAGTTTTTATTTTTTCAAACCAAATTACTTTTTCAGTATCTTGGATTTCCTTTTTATATTTTTCTGGAATAGAAGCAGATTGAGTCATAATAGTTATGGATTTGGTATTACATCTAATATAAAAAAAATCCTCGTTTGTCATTTAAAAAAATAGACAAACGAGGAAAGAAATAAGATAAGTTTTTATCTACTATTGACTATGTCGTAGTAGCACTATATTTTTCAACAAAAGATTTCATTTCATCAACCATTTGAGGAGAACCAATAACAATAGAAGCTCTTTGATGTAAGTCTGTAGGTTTAACATCTAGAATACGTTGTAAATTGGTATTGATAGATTTTCCTCCTGCTTGTTCCATAATAAATGACATAGGATTACATTCATATAGTAATCTTAATTTTCCATCAGGATATTTTCTTGTACTAGGATATAAAAAGATACCTCCTTGGAATAATATTCTATGAATATCCGCAACCATTGTTCCTATATATCGAAGACGTAAATTTTCATCACTACAATTATCTACATAACGACGCATTTCTAAATCAAATTTAGAATAGTAGCCTTGATTAATAGAATAATATTGTCCTGTTTTAGGAACTTGAATATTTCTATGAGATAAGCAAAATTCTCCAATACTAGGATCTAAAGTAAATCCATTAACTCCATTTCCTGTAGTATAAACTAATATAGTAGAAGTACCATAAATGACATAACCCGCAGCAACTTGTTCTACTCCCTTTTGTAAAAAATCATCTAAAGTACAAGGAGAATCTTCTGAAGATACTCTTCTATAAATACTAAAAATAGTTCCAACAGATACATTAACATCAATATTAGATGAACCATCTAAGGGATCAAATAAAACAACATATTTAGCATTTTTACTTTCAATAGTAGGTAGAGGAACAAAATCTTCGTTCTCTTCTGAAGCAATACCACAACATTCACCACTATTGCTTAAACATTCTATGAGTTTATCATTGGCATACATATCTAATTTTTGTACTGTTTCTCCAGATGAATTTTCAGCACCATGTACACCTAAAATATTGATTAGACCTGCTCGGTTAACTTCCCGATTTACAATTTTTGCTGCAACTCCAATATCTCTTAATAAACCTGTAAGCTCCCCTGTAGCATAAGAAAAATCATTTTGTCTTTTAATGATAAACTCGTCGAGTGTAATAATTCTATTTGACATATATTTATATTAGATTATAGGGCAAATTTACAATTTTATAACGGAATAGTGGAATGAACTTCAGAAATAGAAAAAATAATTTATCTATTTCCCGACAAAAAAATATAGATATAAACTTTTGATTTCAATTTTTTTTATCTAAATTCATTTAATATTTATGAGAAAACATCCCCTCAATGAAATTAAAAACAAATCAATTCTTACTTAAAAGATTTATCTTTTGCACTGTTTTAGGGTTTATCCTTTTTCAAGGACTTGAACTTAAAGCTACGCATATAGTAGGAGGGGAATTAAATTATAGATGTTTAGGAAATAATAATTATGAAATTTCTTTAACTGTATTTCGAGATTGTTATAACGGTAACCCTGCCGCCTATTTTGATGATCCTGCTTCCATTGGTATTTTTGATATTAATGATAATCTTTTAACAACATTAGGACAAAATGGACAATTATTAATTGATTTAGTTCATGATGATACCCTAGATCCTACTTTATTTGATTCTTGTTTAGTGATTCCTCCTAATGTTTGTGTTCATACAACCACTTATGTAGAAACGATTAATTTACCACCCATAGCAGGAGGCTATCAATTAGCATATCAACGATGTTGTAGAAATCAAACCATTTTAAATATTGTTGATCCTTTAGGAACAGGAGCAACCTATTATAACTATATTTCAGAATTAGCTCTTCAAGAATGTAATTCAAGTGCAGTATTTAAAGAATGGCCGCCTAACTATATTTGTGTGAATGAACCTATAATGTTCGATCATTCAGCAATTGATATTGATGGAGATAGTCTTGTATATAAATTATGTACTCCTTTTGATGGAGCTATCCCTGATGATCCTATGCCACAACCACCCTATAATCCTCCTTATGATTCTGTAGTATGGGTAACACCTCCTTATAGTTTGGAAAATATGATGGGAGGAGTACCATTAGATATTGATCCTGTAACAGGATTATTAACAGGAACACCTAATACTATTGGTCAATTTGTTGTAGGAATTTGTGTAGAAGAATATAGAGATGGGGCGTTGATTTCAACTACAAAAAGAGATTTTCAATATAATGTAGGACAATGTGGAGAAGCTATTTCTTCATTTTTTGCTCCTGAAGTAGATTGTGACGGTTTTACTGTAAATTTTGAAAACCAAAGTGAAGATGCTGTTGATTTTGTTTGGAATTTTGGAGATCCAACCACTAATTCCGATTGGTCAACGCTTACCAATCCTTCTTATGTTTATCCTGATACAGGGCTCTATGAAATTATGTTGATTGCAGGGCCCAATGAACTTTGTGCAGATACTTCTTATAGTTATGTTTCTGTTCAATATCCTTCTCTATTTGTAGATTTTGATTTATCCATAGTTGATGGTTGTGTATTTCCAGCAGAAGTCTCTTTTGATGATTTATCTTATGATACTATTTCAACAATTGCTTCTTGGGAATGGGAATTTAGTGATGGAACATCTTCAACAGATCAAAATCCTGTTTGGTATCTCACTGAACCAGGAGGATATACCGCAACACTAACTGTAACAGCCGAAAATGGTTGTGTGGTTTCTCATACTTCTTTTGTATCTATTGATGTTCTAGAACTCGGTTTACAAGATACCGCTTATATGTGCTTAGGAACTTCGGTACAACTCAATCCCAATTCTAATTTAACTTATGGATATTCGTGGTCTCCAGAAGAAAGTTTGAATAATCCTTCGGCTGCAAGTCCTACTGCAAACCCCAATCAATCTACAACTTATTATGTAGAAGTTGTTGATAATGAAGGTTGTATTTATCAAGATAGCGTTCAAGTTATTGTAGAAGATTTAATCATTGATTTTGAAAATGAAATTCCTATTTGTGTAGGAGATACTGTACAATTGCATGATGGAAATGAATCTAATTTGAATTATTTTTGGTCACCTAATATTAATTTAATTAATGGAAATACAGGAAACCCATTAGCTCATCCAACAGAACAAATATCTTATTACGTAACGGTTACAGATATAAATACTGGTTGCGATTATCAAGATACGATATTAGTTGATCCTATTATTGATGTCAATATTCCAGATGATTATAATATTTGTTTTGGAGAAGATGTGATCATCAATCAAAATGGAAATCCTTCTTTTACTTATGATTGGTCCCCTTCTGCTACATTGAATGATCCTTCTTTAATGAGTCCCTTAGCTAGTCCTACTCAAACCACAACATATTATACTACAATTTATGATGCTACAAGTATGTGTGCTAATTTAGATAGTGTAACGGTGGTCGTAAATCCTCTGCCTTTTATTCCTGATAATGAAATTACAGTTTGTCCAGGAGAAGAGGGAGCTTTAAATCCTACAGGAAATTCTTCATTTAACTATGTATGGTCACCCATAACAGGTTTAAATAATCCTAATATCCCAAATCCTATAGCAACCATTAATGAATCTATGGATTATTTTGTAACGATTACTAATCCTGTAACTTTATGTGAATATATTGATACTGTTCAAGTATTTGTGCCTCCTATTTTAGAAGTCAATACAAGTGAAGATGAAATAGTTTGTGAACCCTCTCTTGAAATTTCTGCAAGTTCTAATACAGGAATTAGTTATCAATGGTATTCAGATCCTACATTAACGACTATAGAAGGAACAGGGGAAGTGATAGAAGTAAGTCCAGGAGAAAGTAGCACATATTATGTAGTAGCAACAGATGCTTATGGTTGTACAGATATTGCAGATGTTACAGTAGAGAGTCATGCCGTTAATATAGATATTCCTCCAATAGCAGAAGTATGTGAAGGAGATAGTTTATTACTTATAGTAAATAATTTGAATCCTAATGATATACTGACTTATACTTGGACGCCAGAAGAAAATATTATTAGTGGAGAAGATACCAATAGTCCTTTAGTATTTTTCAATGAAGATGGACTCATGACATTAATTGCAGAAAATCAATATAATTGTATTGATACATTTTTTATACCTGTAGATGTTGTAGAAAATAATTTGAATATTATTGCAACAGCAGATCCAGATTCTATTTATCCTGGAGAAAGTTCTCAATTAGAAGCCACTCAAGGAAATGGATATTCTTATCAATGGACGAATGTAGATATATTAGATGACGGAACAATTTATAATCCTGTAGCATCACCATTACAAACCACAACTTTTGATGTTTTTGTTGTAGATGATATTGGTTGTAATGATACAGCATCAGTAACAGTACATTTAAAAACATTTTTCTGTGAAGAGCCTTATATTTTTGTGCCTAATGCTTTTACGCCAGACGGTGATGGAACAAATGATATTTTTTATGTTAGAGGAAATGCTATTGATGAATTTTATTTAGCAGTATATAATCGTTGGGGAGAAAAAGTTTTTGAATCTAATGATTTAAATTCAGGTTGGGATGGCACCTATAAAGGAAAAAAATTACCACCAGATGTTTTTGGTTATTATGTACAATTAAGATGTTTAAATCAAGAAGAATTTTTTAAAAAAGGAAATGTAACTTTAATTCGATAAATTAATTATTTGAAAAATAAAATATACATATTAATTTTTTCTTTTTTCTTATTTTTTAAAATAGGAAAAACTCAAGATATTCATTATGCACAATTTCATAATGCTATATTATATCAATCTCCCGCACTTACAGGAGTAATGTCAGGAGATTATAGATTGAATGGAATTTATAGAATGCAATGGGAATCTGTTCCTGTTCAATACAGAACTTTTTCTTTAGGTTATGATATGAAAATTCTAGAACAAAAAAATGGTGTTTTAGGTGTAGGAATTCTTTTAAATAGAGATAAAGCAGGCGATTCTGAATTGTCTTTAACTTCAGCAACGGTATCTGTCGCTTATACCATAAAATTAGGAGAAAAATCATTAGCTACATTAGGCGTTAATGTAGGAGGAGTACAACGTTCTTTTAATTATAATAATCTTACTTTTGATAGCCAATTTAATGGCGATATTTTTGTTCCTACAAGCAGTACAGGAGAAACTTTTAATAAGACTAACTTTTTTTATTTAGATATGGGAGCAGGTTTAAATTATAGATTTCAATCGAACAAACGTACTCAATTTGATCTAGGAATAACGGGCTTTCATTTTAACCAACCTCAACAAACTTTTAGAGAGGATACAGATTCTAAATTACCCATACGATTAAGTGCATATTTTAATAGTTCTTTTAAGATCAATCAAAAATCAGATATTTTATTAAGAGCATTAATACACAAGCAATTAACCTATTCTGAATATGGAATTGGAGCAGGATGGAGGTATCATTTATCAGAAAAAAAATCTAAAGAAATGGCGATTGCTTTTTCTGCACATTATAGATTAAATGATGCCGTAATTCCCATGATAGAATTAGAATATGCTGCTTGGAAATTTGGATTATCTTATGATGTGAATATTTCTAATTTTAATATAGCAACCAATTATAGAGGAGGACCAGAATTATCAGTCATTTATATCATAACAAAAGTAAAACCTTTACCTGAATATAAGGCTTGTCCTATTTTTTAAAATAATTGTATAATGAATAATTTTTGGTTCTTTTGTTTCAAGACAAAAGAACATCAATAAAAAGAAAGAAAATTAGATAATATTACTTGAATAAAGTATATATTCTGAGGTTTTAAATTTTATTTTCCTTGATAATTTAATTAAAAATAAATGAAAATAATAATTAGCAGTTTATTGATTTTTTTTTCTGTTTTGTCCTACGGACAAACCTATAAACAATATATAAAAGCAGGAAATAAATCTTTAGAAGAAAAAGATTATTATTCTGCAATGCGATATTATCAAGAAGCATTAGAAATTAAAGAAGGCAATGCAGAAATTTATTATAAATGTGCGAATGCTGCAAGATTATTTTTTGCTTTTACTACAGCAGAAGAATATTATATAAAAACTCAAAAATTATCTCAAAATAATGAATTTCCTTTATTGCCCTTTTATTTAGCTGAAGTAAAACAAACTTTAGGAAAATATGAAGAAGCAATAAAATTATATGATCAATTTTTAAAATCAGAAGTAGGAAATCAACAAGATATATTACAAGCAGAAAAAGAAAAAAAATCTTGCGAATGGGCAAAAGAATCAAGTCCTAACGAAAAAATAAAAGTAGAAAGATTAAGTAATAAAATTAATACTAAATTTTCAGAATTTGCAGGAGTATGGATGTCTGATACATTAATTTTTGCATCATTAAAATATAAAGATGAGTCTGTTCCTGAAGATAGAAGAATTGCTAAAACATTATTATCTACCAATACAGAAACTCAAAGAGGAAAAACAGTAAGAATAAAAGAACTTCCTGAAAATATCAATGTTGCTAATGCAACGTTTGATGTAGAAAATAATAAAATGTTTTTTACAGTTTGTGAATATATTAATACAATGGATCTTCATTGCGAAATATATTATGCCATTTGGGATGGAAGAAAATGGTTAGCTGAAAAATTATCAGAAACCATTAATAATGGAAATAATAATACACAACCTGCTTGGTCGAGTCATAAAAATTGGAAAGGTCTATTTTTTTCTTCAGATAGAGAAGGAGGCAAAGGAGGTTTAGATATTTGGTTTGCTCAACATCTAGGAGGAGATGAATTTGCAGAGCCGATTAATTTAGAAGAAATTAATACCCCTTATGATGAAATAACGCCTAGTGTTGATAATACTTCTGAAACAGTAGATTTATATTTTAGTTCTAATGGTTATTTAGGTTTTGGAAATTATGATGTATATAAAACACAACATAATCAAGAAACATGGGAACATGCAATGAATATGAAAACACCCATTAATTCATCATATAATGATGTTTATTTTTGGAAAGATTCTCGTATGAATAAAGCCATAGTTTCTTCTAATCGTCCAGAATCTGCTTCAATGTTGAAAAAAACGCCAGCTTGTTGTAATGATTTATATAATGTGATAATGCCAATAGATGAAGAAGAAATTGTTGTAATAGAAGAACCCCAACCTATCCTTGTTCCTGAACCAAAGCCTGAACCCGTTCCCGTTCCTGAACCTCAACCTCAACCCAAGCCTGAACCTATTCCTGTTCTGACACCGACGCCAACACCAACACCTATTCCACAACCAGCACCGCCTGTAACTACATCTATCGTTACATTTGAATCCATTTTACCTGTTAAAGTATATTTTGATAATGATGAACCCGATAAAAGAACATTAAAAACAAGAACTCAAAAACCATATAGTCAAGCATATAATGAATATATCGCAAGAGAAAATACGTTTTACGATAAATATGCCGCTGTGCTTCCTTCAGATAAAAAATATATAGCAATGAATAGTTTATCTGATTTCTTCAATAATCATGTAAGAAAAGGATATTCAGATTTACAATTATTGAGCACTATGGTTTTAGATAAATTAGTTCAAGGAAAAACAGTTACAATTGAGGTAAAAGGTTTTACAAGCCCTAGAGCTAGAACGGCATATAATGATAAATTAGCCCAAAGAAGAACATCTTCTTTATTGAATTATTTTAATGAGTATCAAGGAGGAATCTTTCTTCCTTACCTCCAATCTGGAAAAATGAAAATTGTAGAATTACCGATAGGAGAAATTACAGCACCCGCTGGAATTAGTGATTCTATACCCGATGAAAGAAATTCTATTTATAGCCCAGAAGCTTCATTAGAACGTAGAGCTGAAGTAGTAGCTATTAAAATAAAATAAATTATTTCGACTTTCTTTTTTAGCAAAGGTTTAATTTCTTAACATTTTTTTAATTGGTTTTGTCTTGATTCTTCAAAATAAAATATGTTAATTTGAGTTATCTATACATTATTCAACAAATCAAACTACTTATTTATCGATTATAATACTACACCAAATTATTTTCTAAATACAATAAAAACGGATTAGGTTATGAGAAAATGGGTGTTAGTATTCTGCGCAGTCGGAGCTGTTTCTCAGCTTCAAGCCCAGTGCCTTTCAGGCGATTGCAAATATGGGTATGGTAAGAAAAAATTCAAGAGCGGTGCTGTTTATGCTGGTGAATTCCGAAATGGACAAATTCATGGTAATGGAAAATTAATCTATAGCAATGGAGGGGTTTATATTGGACAATGGGAAGAAAACCTTCGTGAAGGAAAAGGACAAATGAAATACAAAAATGGAGATCGGTATAAAGGCGATTTCAAAAGAAGTAAAATGCACGGACGTGGAACAATGACATTCAATAATGGAGATGTATATGCAGGGCAATTTAAAAATGATACTAAAGAGGGTTTTGGAACATATTCTTATCATACAGGAGATGTTTATGAAGGATACTTTAAAGCAGATTTGCGTGATGGACAAGGTACAATGACGTACAAAAGTGGAGCAAAGTATCAAGGAGATTGGTCTAATGATGCTAAAAATGGGCAAGGAACTTATACTGATGAAAATGGACATGAGTATCAGGGAAATTGGACGAATGGAGCTTTTGAAGAAGCAGAAACTGCGGCTTCTCCTATCGAAGAAATAGTAGCACCTCCTCAAAAAGAAGAAACAGTAGCTACAAATACTACAGATATAGAAGAAAAAAATCTTCCTAATTGTAATAAAACTTTTTGTAATGATGTAGAAGGGGTATATATATATAGCGACGGTTCGAGATATATAGGAACACATCATAATGGTAAACCTCAAGGTCAAGGAACGATTTATTATTCTAATGGTGATAAATATGTAGGAGGTTGGAAAAAACATGCCCCACATGGTAAAGGTATCATGACTTATAAAGATGGAAGGACTTTAAGTGCAGAATGGAATTATGGTCGTCCGTTAAAAGTGATTACTTCAGATGAAGGTATTGTTGATGAACATATAGAAGTAGATAAAGATATAAAGGTTAAAGTATGGGCAGTTATTGTTGGGGTAGGGAGATACCCTCATTTACAATCTTTAAAATATACTGATGATGATGCTTATAGAATGTATGCTTTTTTGAAAAGTCCAGAAGGAGGAGCTTTAAAAGATGAACAAATTATGGTATTAATAGATGAAGATGCTACTCGTGCAAATATGATAAGAACCATGAAAAAAGTATTCTTAAAAGCAGACGAAAATGATGTTGTGATGTTATATTATTCGGGACATGGTTTAGATGGATATTTTGTTCCAACAGATTATGATGGTATAAATAATTTGGTAAAACATGAAGAAGTAATAGATATTTTCAAGCAGAGTAAAGCCAAGCATAAAATAGTATTTGCAGATGCTTGTCATTCAGGAAGTATGTTAGCTATGAAAAGTCCTGATGTTATAAAATCAACAATAGAAAAATATTATTCTGCTTTTTCTACAACTAATGGAGGCACAGCATTATTAATGTCTTCAAAAGCGGAGGAAACTTCTTTAGAAGATAGTGGTTTACGACAAGGAGTTTTTAGTCATTTTTTGATGAGAGGATTAAAAGGAGAAGCAGATAAAAATGGTAATGATATAGTAACAATGAATGAACTTTTTGATTTTGTTCATTCTAAAGTAACAAAATATACTGTAAAAGCCCAAACACCTACACTTACAGGAAAATTTGATAAAAATATGCCTGTTTCAATAGTGAGATAAACTCTTATTCTCTTTTTTGAATGCCGATAAAGAGAATGTGATTTTGTAATGGTTTTTGGTTGAGCCGAGGAAGATATTTCTCGGCTTATTTTTTTTCTCCCACTAAGATCCAATTTCCTTGAACATCAATATGATATTGTTGTGGAAAAACAGTTTTAAAAGGACCTTCTTTAAAATTGATACTTTCATTAATATCTTTTTGAAAATATGCTAAACGATTATATAAGAGTAGCCCATTAGTTTGAAGTAATGAACGAAGTTGTTCTAAATATTCTATTGTTTCAAATTGAGGAGGAATTTTATCTTCTTCAAAAAAAATATCCATACAAATTAAATCAAATTTTTCTTGGCAAGTTGAAACAAAAATAGAAGCATCAGTACAAATATAATGAATAGGAGATTGTAAGTTAGACAGCGAATATTTATTGGCTAAGTGAATCATCACATCATCAATCTCAACAGCGGTATAATTGCTTTTTATCTGATATTTATTTTCTAGCATGAAAGGAATACTTCCTAATCCAAGTCCTAGTAACAATACATTTTCAGGAGATTTTTTTTGAATATTTAATTGACTAAAAGCAGTATCAAAATTGATGTACAAATCATCATAAGAATATAATGTGTCTTTAGTGAATAACTGATACCGACCTTTTGAAAGATATACATGTAATTCATCATGATGATCGCTCTCTAAACTTTCAAGATGAATTTCTCGGAAATGGCTCAACCATTTTTTCCAAAATGGAATTTGCATTATGAAGCTTTTTTATCCCAAGGGCGGAAAGTAGAAGTGATTTCCATTATATGCTTCATAATTTTTTGATCTAAATCTGTTAATTCAATATTTCTACGTTGCATCATTTTTTGAGCCGTATCAAAAGCTTTATTAATATTATAAGGCATAAAACCCGAAGCACCTCCCCAAGAAAAAGAAGGAATAAAATTCCTTGGAAAACCTGAACCAAAAATATTAGCATTAAATCCAACAACTGTTCCTGTATTGAACATCGTATTAATACCGCATTTAGAATGATCACCCATAATTAAACCACAAAATTGTAATCCTGTAGGCTTAAATTTACCAGAAGGATAATCCCATAATTTTACTTCAGCATAATTATTTTTAAGATTAGAACTATTAGAATCTGCACCAATATTACACCATTCTCCAATTACAGAATTTCCTAAAAAGCCATCATGTCCTTTATTAGAATAACCTGTAAATACAACATTATTGACCTCTCCTCCTACCTTGCAATAAGGACCTAAAGTAGTAGCACCATACGCTTTTGTTCCCATTTTTAAAACAGCATGATCATTCATAGCTAAACCATCTCGAATCATACAACCCTCCATGATTTCAGCATTTTTTCCTACATATATAGGAGCATTAGTAGCATTTAAAATAGAACATTCCACTTTTGCACCTTCTTCTAAAAATATATTTTCAGCATTCAAAACTTGATTACTACTACTGATAGTTTGAGAAGTTCTATTTCTTGTAATAAAATCAAAATCTTCTTGTAATGCTTGTGCATTATAATGAAAAATATCAAAAGGTTTATCTATTTTTATAAAAGGAGTATCTTCTAAATCAAAACCTACTAAACTTTCTACTTCTTTATCGTTCATTAAACGATTGAATTGTTCAGCATCCAAACGTGCAGCAATTAAATTTTCTCCTTTTAGTAAAGCCTCATTAAAATCTAAATCTTTAACTAATCGAAATAGCATATCAGAAGGACAAGCACTTCCATTAATTACAATATTATCATCACTAATATGAATAGGATATTTTTCAGCCAAATAATCTTGAGTAATATAGGAAACTTTAGATTGAAAACGTTTTTCCCATTTTTCTCTAATATTTAATATCCCAATCCTAAGTTCTCCTACAGGACGAGCAAAAACTAAAGGAAGTAAATGATCTCTTCCTTCATCATCAAAAAGAATAATATTTTTTTTCATCTTGTTCTTATATCTACGGCAAAAATAATAAAGTCCTAAACCAAAATAAGGCTTAGGACTTTATTATTTATAAATATTTGAGAAAATAATTTTATTTTTCCTCTTCTTCTTGGTCTTTTTTCGTGAATTTTGAAAATTTAGCAAATTTCTTATTGAATTTATCAATACGACCTGCTGTATCTACAAATTTCATCTTACCCGTAAAGAATGGATGACTTGAACTAGAAATCTCAACCTTTACTAAAGGATATTCTTGACCGTCCATCTCTATAGTTTCTTTAGAAGGAGCACATGAACGAGTTACAAAAGTATAATCATTAGATACGTCTTTAAAAACGACCATTCTATAATTCTCTGGATGTGTATCTTTTTTCATCGCTTATACGATTTTCTTAATTTTAAAATTCGGAGTGCAAAGATATAAATTTGTTTTGAAAAGAACAAAGTTTTAATCCATTTTTCTAGTATTTAATCCTTCAAGTGTATTTCTTGTCTTCTTTTGTAAAATTTCAAAGAATAAAGAAAACCCCCTCTCACAAATTTGTAAGAGGGGATTGGCTTAAAATTGCTACTAATACTTTTTATTGAATTTCAAAAGAAGTTGAAATTTCTTTTCCTTGTTTTCCTGTACTAATGGTATATCTTCCTTTAGGAAAATTTTCTGTTGAAATCTTTTGATTTGAACTTCCTTTTGTAATAGAAATTTCTTTTATCAGATGACCATAAGTATCTTTTATTTTTAAAGTTTCATCTAAAGGAGTATTTTGAGCTTGAATATTTAATTCTCCATTTTGATGAGATACAACAGAAATGTTTCTACGTTTTTTCTCATCTATATTTGGAGCAGCTACTCTATTTCCATCAGATAAGCAGAAAGAATGAGAAGTATAATATCCAAAGTTTCCATTTCCATTGATGATAGTTTGATTATTTGCTTTTTTAATCCAATAATCACCATTCCCATAACTACAACATATACCATCTCCATAATAATCATAAATATAGAAGGTATAACATTCTGAAGAATTTACAGTTACTGTTTTAGTATATGTAGTACTATTATTATCCGCATAAGGACCTCCAGTTGCTACGATATTCCCATTTTCATCTAGTAATTCCCAATCGGTTTCACTACCATAATCATCTGTTTTTATAATGATTTGGATATCTTCTGTTCCATTATTTGTTTGACAAGGAGGACAAGAGCCACCACAATCTACGCCTGTTTCGTTTCCATTTTGTACACCATCGCTACAAGTAGGAGTAGGAGTTGTTTGACAAGGAGGACAAGAGCCACCACAATCTACGCCTGTTTC
>JAHDII010000058.1 GCA_020630895.1 Saprospiraceae bacterium | reverse complement strand
AATTAATTCAATAGCTGCCTGTTCTCTAGCACGAAAAGAAGCGTACTTATTTAGACCGCCGTAGATTCTTTTTCGTTTTTTCTTACCGTTCTCAAAAACATAATAATAAACGAACCAATCTTTGGAGAGGTCATCAGACTTATAAATCTTGAAATTAGGATAAAATTTTTTTTCTATTGACATAATAAAATTAGCCAATAGCTAGAAGCAAAATCATCATTTTAAGGCTCATTTTGTCGGTAAAATTAGCATTTTGCAAAATTTTACCGACAAATAAAAATATAAAGACTTGATTGTCAATAAATTATAAGCCGCTTGTGGTGATGGACAGAATCGAACTGCCGACACATGGATTTTCAGTCCATTGCTCTACCAACTGAGCTACATCACCTCCAACTTTTAAGAAGCGAGTGCAAATGTATTATGTTTTTTTTAATCAAACAAATTTTTTGCATATTTTTGATAGATAACTTAAAAAAAATTAATTTAGTTCCATGAAGATGTGTATCATTATGCATCAATTGGCATTTAAAGTATATGGAGAGATTATCAGTAAAAATAGGAATAGTACTTATAGCAATTACTGCTGCAATGGCATATTTGGTCATTTTTAAAGAAATAGAGGATAAAATTTATTTATATATTATGGGAGCTTCTTTTATTGCTTTAAGTATTTTATATTTATCACAATACCGTTTAGATTGGTGGTGGTATGTCAATCGTAAGCCTCCTCAAATGCCAGTAGGTTTAGAAAAACAACTACAAGTAATGGTTCCTTTTTATAAAGGTTTAGATCCTATAGAGAAAAAGCGATTTAGAGATCGTACCATGTTGTGGTCTTTGGGAAGAGAATTTATTCCTATATCGATGGAAACGGTTCAAGAGGATATTCAGAATTTGATTTCTGCTCATGTAGTTATGATGACTTTTGGTATTGAAAAATATTTACTCAATCCATTTGAGCGTGTAGTCGTTTATCCACACGCTTTTCCTTCTCCTAATTATAAAGTATTACACAGTTCAGAAATTAATATGGAAGATGGTGTTACTATTTTTGATCTAGAACGCTTATTGATGGGAGCTGCAAATCCTGTTAAATTTTATAATTTAATTTTGCATGAATATGCAAGGGCTTTTATGGAAGTTCATAAGGATATTGATTTTCCTGAATTTCCAGAAGAAAAATGGGAGACCTTAGCAACAATGAGAGGTTTTGATAAAAAATTTATAGAGACTTTTGTAGGTTTGGATAATGTAGATCCCAAACAAATGGCAATAGAACATTTTTTTGTAACTCCTAAAAGGTTTCATCACTTTTTTCCAGAAGAATATCAACGATTTACGGAGATATTTAATATGGATCTTTTGAAAAAAGATAAGCCTGTAATTCAAATTAGAAAAATAGGCATAAATCCAATTATAGGAGAATAAATTGTATTATGAAATATTATGGTATTATATTTTTTTTAATGTTGTGGAGTTCATGTAAACCCTCCTTATATCAAATTCAGCAATATGAGACGTCACATGAAATTAAAGAAGGAACTCTTTTAGTTCAATTAGTAGATGAAAGAGAAAATATAGCTTTGTTAAAAAAATATAATAGAATTAAAAAAGCAGCACGTTTAGAAGCTGAAACATTAAAAGTTAATCAAAAAATAAAAAAGGCATTTTATAAAAATTATAAATATTCTAATCATCAATTTATTTATAAAAAAGAATGGATAGATTCTTTAAAAAAAGAAATAAAATTTGATTTTGGAGATAACCGAATTGAAGTATATCAAAGTGAAAATTTATTTTATTGTTATTTTTCAAAAGGCTTTGATTATTCAAGAGAACAAGAACAAGAAAATGCTACTATTCATATTGTAGAATTATCTCCTCAAGAAAATTCTTTTCTTAGAAAAATAGAATATACTTCTTTAAATAATGATCATAATAATCCTCGTTATAATTATTTAGTAAGAATGATGAATGCCAAATTATTCAAGTTGGTACAAAAAAGAGAAAAAATATTAAGCAAGTAATTCTATTTTATTAAGAATTATTTTTCATGAAAACAATTCTTAATAAAGTCTATTTTCTGAAATTTTAACTAAAATACACTTGTTAAAAGTGAATTGTTAAATATCTATATTTAAGTTTAATAATTTTAAGAGATGTTATTTTTATTTTAAAATAAAATAATATTTCATAATTTCTGAAACTACATTTATATTGCATTTAAAATAAAACCAATCAATGAATAAAAATTACAATCGACCTTTAGCTCCTTTTAGTTGCCAATATACACCTCAAGTACCTGAATTATTATTAAGCTTGAATTGTACCATTTCTATTACAACTTATCAAGCAGGAAAATTAGTTTTTATTTCTCCTAAAGATGAAAACTATTTAATTCAGTTACCTCGTACTTTTCAAAAGCCAATGGGAATTGCTTATGATGAAGAAAAAGACAAAATGGCAATTGCTTGTAAAGATGAAATTATAGTTTTTGCTAATTCTCCTGAATTAGCAAAACATTATCCTAAATCTCCCAATAAATATGATGCATTATATATGCCTAGAGCAACCTATCATACAGGAGCAATAGATATTCATGATTTATATTATGGTAGTGATAAAAAATTATATGGAGTCAATACGCTTTTTTCTTGTTTAATTTCTATTGATGATGATTATAATTTTACTCCTTATTGGAAACCTCCTTTTATTGATAAATATGTATCTGAAGATCGTTGTCATTTAAATGGTATGGCTTTAGTGAATGGAAAACCCAAATATGTAACAGCATTTAATCAAGGAAATAGTTTTCAAAGTTGGAGAGATGTTGTTACTACTGATGGTATTATTATGGATATTGATTCTAATGAAATTGTTGCTGCTAATATTCCTATGCCACATTCTCCAAGGTGGTATAATAATCAATTATATGTATTATTATCTGCTACAGGAGAATTAGCAAAAATAAATTTAGATAACGGAAAATATGAGATAATTACTCGTTTAGATGGTTTTGTTAGAGGGATGTCTTTATATAAAGATTATTTATTTATTGGCTTATCTAAACTAAGAAAAAATTCGTCAACATTTGCAAAATTAAAAATTGCAGACAAAGCTAATCAATCGGGAATTGTAATTATTCATTTACCAACGGGGAGTGTTGCTGGTAAAATTACTTATTTAACATCAGTAGATGAAATTTATGATGTTCATATATTACCGAATAAAATTAGACCTAATATTTTAAATACCATTCGTCCAGATTATAAAGAGGGATTATCAATTCCTCAGACTACTTTTTGGGCAAAGAAAAATTCATAATTTATTAACCTTAAATTTTTTGCGTATGAAAGTTCAAAAACACGCTAGGAAATTGCGTCAATTCAAATATCTGTCAAAACAATTGAAACGGATACTTGAAGAAAAAGAATTATTTCCTCAAAAGAAAAAAGAAGAAATAATTATTAAATTAAAGAGTTTAATAGAAGATTTAAAAAATGTTTTATCTCTTTCCCAAATTAAAAAAACATTAGGAACAGCTGTAATTTTTTTAGGACTGGGAGTATCTACGACTCAAGCCCAAAACATTTTTTTTGCAGCACCAGAAGCCAATCCTTTTGGAATTTCTCAAACTACAGAATATATAGATATTCCAGAATTTGTAGATATCGATAATGATGGAGATCTTGATTTATTTGTAGGAACTGGAGATTATGGAGCATTTAATTTTTATGAAAATACTGGAACAGCATCTAATCCTTCATTTGCGGCTCCTGTAGAAAATCCTTTTGGTTTAGTGTCTACTTATTATGTTAGTGCTCCAACGTTTGCAGATTTAGATGGTGATGGAGATCAAGATTTATTAGTAGGAGAGTATTATACAGGGATTTTAAATTTTTATGAAAATACTGGAACAGCATCTAATCCTTCATTTGCGGCTCCTGTAGAAAATCCTTTTAATTTAGAATCTAATGATGCTAGTATTAGATGTCCAGAGTTTGTAGATATCGATGATGATGGAGATTTTGATCTTTTTATAGGAGAAGGAGAATATGGCAATTATGATGGAAATATTAACTATTATGAAAATATAGGTACTGTATCTGCACCTAATTTTACAACACCTGTAACGAATCCTTTTGGAATTATATCTGTATATATTTTAGCAGCTCCTGCCTTTGCTGATATAGATAATGATGGTGATCAAGATTTAATGATTGGAGAATTTTATGGTGCATTTAAGTTTTCTGAAAATACAGGTACGGCTTCTGAACCTGCTTTTGCAGAACCATTAACAAATCCTTTTTTGTTAGATAGTTTGAATTATTATAATTTCCCCACTTTTGCTGATATAGATAATGATGGAGATTTTGATCTTTTTGGAGGAGAATATTATTATGGAATTCAATATTTTGAAAATTATAATCCAGTATCTAATCATGAAATAAAAAATGATTTTGATACTCAAATTTATCCTAATCCTACAACAGGAAAAGTATGGATTCAAACGGATGAACAAATTGATAGAATTGAAATCTATGATATTTTAGGAAAAAGATTAGATACTTTTTTAAGAAAAGAAGATGTAGATTTAGAAACTTATGTATCAGGAACTTATTTTATTCAAATTATTAATGATAAAATTGGAGTTTCTACTCAAAAAATTATTAAACAGTAGTTGACATTAACTAAAATAAAAAAGCTATTTCATTTATTTTGAAATAGCTTTTTTATATTTAATATCCCATTGCTTCATAAATAACAGTTTGTATTCTAGGACGAATATCTAATTTATTTAATTTAAAATTATTCATGTCAGGATAAGTTCTATTAGAAAGAAAAATATAAATTAAATCTGTATCAGGATCTACCCATACTGCTGTTCCTGTAAAACCTGTATGTCCATAAGTATTATAAGAACACTTAGGAGAGACATTTTGTGATTTTGCGTTAGGGTTTGATTCTTTCATATCAAAACCTAAACCTCTTCTTGTACTACTAGGGTAACGTGTTGTGAATGTTTTTATCGTATTGGCTTGTAAATAACTTTTATCACCATAATATCCTCCATTGAGAAACATCTGAAATAATATGGCTAAGTCTTCTGCATTTGAAAATAAACCTGCATGACCTGCTACACCTCCAAGCATGGCACAACCCATATCATGCACATTTCCACAAATAGTTTGCCTTCTAAAATATTTATCTGTTTCTGTAGGAATAAATTGAGATTTAGAAAATTTATCTAAAGGATTAAATAAAGTATGACTCAATCCTAAATCATCATAAAAATGTTCTTGACAATATTCATCTAAACTTTTTCCTGTTTGTGCTTTTATCATTTTTGAAATCATATAAAAGCCTAAATCACTATACCTATATCCCGCGTTATCTCTTAATTCTGATTCATAAATTTGTTTCCAAATTTCAGCTTCATATTCTTTATTCATAAATAATTTATCTGTAACAGGAATATTAAATTTTTCTGTTTTAGATTTTTTATAATATTGAGATGAGGGTTGAGGATTTTTTTTACTCTTCGTAATTGTTTCAGCATAAAAAGGAATCCATGGTTTTAATCGAGCATGATGTGCTAAAATATCTTTAATAATTAAATTTTCTTTATTCGTTCCTTTTAATTCCTCTAAATAATTTCCTATAGGTTGATCTATTTTTATTTTTCCTTCTTCATTTAATTTCATTAAAGCTAAAGTAGAAGAAGCAATTTTTGTAATAGATGCTAAATCATAAATATCATTATTTTTTACTTTTTTTACTTTTTTATAAGTATGATATCCAAAAGATTTATGATAGACTACTTTTCTATTTTTTACTACTAAAACTTGTAATCCGGGTGTCGCTTTTTGGTCGAGTGCTTCTTGTGCAATGGTATCAATAGCGGCTAAAATGCGACTATCCATTCCAACACTTTCAGGAAGATCATATCTTAATCTCATGAGTGCTTTTGTAGTAACACCATCTCCAAATTGTGTTTTTTTAGAAGCCGTAACAGGTAATTTTCCTTTAATGGGAATAGCCCCAAAAACAGCTTGAGCTGCTAATTCTTGAGAAATAGGATCTTCGGTATAACATTCTAAAATAGTTTCAATATTATCAAAATATTTTAAAGAATATGGATTTCCAAAAACAACTAAAGAAACATTAACTTCATTATTGAGTTGTGTTAAAAAATTAATCGTTCCTGCATCAATTCCAAAATTTTTAGAAGCATAACTACTCATGTCGTGTAAACTCACAATGACTTCATCATATTTTTTTAATAAGCTCAACATAGATGAAGCGTTAGATACTTTTTTATCTGTTCTATAATGTTGTATCGAATTATATTTTTCTAAATAATTTTGAAAAATAGTTTGCTGTGTACTTCCTATAGCCAAAGAAGCAATTTTTTTCTTTTTTAAATCTTTAATTGGAAGAGTATTCTCTTTATTTCTAACTAAAGTTAAAGCATTAGCCATTAATTTTCTTTTCATCATTTGGGATTGCGAGCCCATAACATCATTTCTAACATTAAATTTAGATAGCGGAGAAAAAGAAGTTAATCCTAATTTATATTTAGCATGAAGAATTTTTTTGATAGTGTGATTCACTTGTGTAGAATCTAAAGTTCCATTAGCTAAAGCTTCTTTTATTTTTTTATAAGCCGCAGGAGTATTTTCAGGTAATAATAAAATATCATTTCCTGCTTGTAAGGCTTTTACTTCTAATTCACCAGGACTATGATGTTTAGTCACCCCTTTCATACCCAAACCATCAGTAAAAATTAAACCATCAAAATTCATTTCTTTTTTAAGAATGTCAGTAATGGCTTTTTTAGAAAGTGTAGTAGGTAAATTTGAAGTATTATCAATAGAAGGAATAAATAAATGAGCCACCATTACACTTTGAATTTTATGTTGACTCAACACTTGAAAAGGAAACATTTCAATACTATCTAATCGTTCTCTACTATGCAAAATTTGAGGAAGATCATAATGCGAATCTACATCTGTATCACCATGACCTGGAAAATGTTTAGCACAAGCCATCACTTTATGATCTTGCATCCCTTTCATATACATATAACTTTTAGTCGTTACATTATATCTATCTTCTCCAAAAGAACGTTCATTAATAACAGGATTATTAGGATTATTATTGACATCTACAACAGGAGCAAAATTGATATGTACCCCTACACGACGTAGTTCTCGAGCAATTTCTTTTCCCATATCATAAATCAAAGAATTATCTTGAATGGCTCCTAGCATCAATTGTTTAGGATAACTTAATCCATCAGATTTAAACCGCATTCCCAAGCCCCATTCTGCATCCATAGAAACCATAATAGGTACTTTTTTAGCTAAAGCTTGATATTTATTGATGAGTTCAATTTGTTTTTCTGGCGTTCCTTGAAAAAAACAAAGTCCTCCTACATGATAATCTTTGATCAATCGTTCAACAGCCGCAATATGTTCAGGTCCCTTATCAGAATGGGCTCGAATCATGAATAGTTGCCCTATTTTTTCATCAAGACTTAAAGATTTGAAGGTACGTTCTACCCATTCTTTTTCTTTTTTTATCTCTTCAATATTTTCCTTTTTTTTTGTTAATTTTTGGTTTTGATCAGAATTAAGAGGCAAATACAATATTGCCATTAATAAGCTAAAAAGTAAACTAATTTTCACGGTTTTCTTTTGTATTTTAAACATAGGTAAATGACCTAATTATGTATTTAAAAAATAACACTTGGAATGAGAAAAATAAAGTTATAATAATTTTAATTAATATAAAATTTATATGCAAGTAATTTAGAATGCATGGTTAAATAGGTGTTATTATGAATTGTTTTATGAAAAATAAATTAGATATTAGGAAAAGACTATTTTATCACTTTTTGTTCAGCAGCATTGACAAAAAGAATATTTCCAATATCATCATAACCTTCAAAAACAGCAAGTCCTTCACGTTTAATGAGTTCATCTCTAAACCCTAATATCGTTAAATCAGCATTTTGAGATCCTTTATTAATAATAGCTTTAATATTCGTATTAGATTTTAGAGGAATCACTTGAATATTTTTTGCTGAAATAGGAAGTTTTCCTGCTTGAACCAATTCCATTAAACGTATTTTTTCATCATTGATATTTTCTTCAGGATATACCGCAGAAATTTTAATTTGTCCTTCATTCCAATCTTGATGTCCTAAAATGATATAAGCTAATAATATCATCAAATTGGCATTGATATAATCATTAGAAGTAATCCAAATATGAATTTCTTTAGTAAAACCAAAACCTCTTTCAGAACTGCCTAAAATCATCACATCAAAATCTACAGATTTGATGAGTTTGAAATTGTTGATAATATTGTCCAATTCCGAAATATTATTTTTAGAATATTCAAACATCAATAAGTTATTATCTGTACCTGAAATTCCTGGCAATTGGATCACTTGTGCAATCGCAGAGGTATAAGAAGGACTGACTAATGTATCAATATAAACATTACTATGACTAGTTTCAGCCATTTTAATTAATCGTTCTTTACATGCTTTAGCTTCAATATTAGTACTTTTAGAAAGGTAACCTGAAATTTTATGAATATAGGTTCCAAAACCATATTTATGACTCATCCACCTCAATAAATTAAAAGCAGCAAGTCGCTTGAATGAATTTTCAGAAATACAAACAATAGAAGGTCGCCAAGAATGAATTTTTTCTTTTTCTGCTTTTTGTAGAAAAACTTGCAATTTACGGCTCATTTGAAAAATGACACCTTGAAAAATTAAAGCTAAATGGTTTTTATCTGCATTATAGATACTTACAACCAAATAAATAAAAGTCATTAATCCTATAGCAATAAAAGCATACAAGGCATTCATGAAAAACATCAGACCAAAACAAGCAATAGCTCCAAAAAGCGATAAATACCATCGAGATCGAAAAGTAGGTCTATATGAAGGATCCGCAGCAAAATGTTGCAGAAAAGAAATTAAACATAAAGAACCATAGGTCACCATAAAAAACATTGAAATAATTCCAGCAACAACATCTAGTCCTCCAATCATTACAAAAATCAAAGCAATAATAACGGTGGCTAATGTAGCATTAAAAGGTTCGTCATTTTCTCCTTTTCCCCTTGCTAACCATGTATTGCTTATTTTTGAAGGAATGAGTTTGTCCTTTGCAATTGCTTGTAAAGTTCTAGGAGCAACCATAATAGAACCTAGAGCAGAAGAAATAGTAGCAGCAGCTAATCCTATAGGAATAATAAGCCAACCCATCCAAGCAATATCTGCCATAATGAGGCGAGAAGTATCTGTTAATTCTAAAGGTCCAGCCGAAGAAGCTAGTTTAAAAGCAATAAAAACATAAATGATCATTCCAACAAGAGTCGCAGAAATAGTACCTAAGGGTATAGAACGACTTGGGTTTTTTAAATCTCCAGATAATCCCACTCCTGCGGTCATACCTGTAAATGCAGGAAAAATGATAGCAAATACAATAAAAAAACCATGAGGAAGAAAAGGTTTCTTTTCATTTTGAGAAGAAGAAATATTGTCTGGATGAGAAGTAGTGATGGTTTCAGCACTACTATCTTTTGTGATTGAATCTGTAGAAATGAATGTATCAGAAATATTTTGAGGAGGAGGATTATAATCTTCAGTGGTATAAAAAGCACTAAATTCTACATCTTCAGATATAGGATTTCCTAAAAAGAAACCTACTAAGGCAATTCCTAAAATAAAAACTACAATATATAAGGCTTTAACACCTAAATCAGCTCCTTTGGTTAAAACAATAGTTGTTAATAATAATAAAGCAGGAATGCTAATGGTTTGTTTATGTTCTAATAACCATAGTAAAGTAGGATGTAGATGGGGATAATTGGATTGTATATAAAAAATTAAAGAATTAAATGCTTCTGCAAAAGCAATGATATAAAAAGCAACACTAATTGCTTGAGAAAAATATAATGTGATACCAATAGATGAACCGATTACTAAGCCAAAAGAACGAGAAATAATAAAATATTCACCTCCTCCTTCTACTTTTTGATTTGTTGCAATTTCAGCAATAGCCAAAGCAGTAGGAATCGTTACAGCATGACCTGCAATAATAATTCCTAGTGTTCCTAAAAAACCTACATGACCAACAGAATATCCAAATCGAAGAAACATGACTGCTCCAAGAATAGTAGATATCGCTGTTAAAAATACAGGAAGAGTACCAAATTTATTTGTCTTATTCATAGATATAAAGTTGAAAGTTAGGGATAACTTTATTTATTTTAACGTACTTTTATATTTATCTTTTAATATCATAATAAAAGTATGACGTTTGAGTGTATATCAAGGTTGATACTTTAAAATTTTAATAAAAAATAAAATTATGAATCGTATTTTATATATGACAACTCTTCTTATGATAGTGTTCATGGGAAGTAATTGTGCTGTGAAAAAACAAGCACAATGGTTAGAAAAACATCATGAATTATTAGAAAGAGCTGCTAATGGTAATTTATCTAATGAAAAAAAATTAGATGTATTAGCTACAAGCTTTACTACAATGATGCATCAAAGCCTCAATTTTACAAACCCTAAAAAGGGCGTTTTATTTGCTAAGACTTATTCAGAACAAAATAAAACAAATATTGATAAAATATTAGGAAGTCTTTCTACTTGGAAAGAAGATATGGGGGTATTAGATTTAATTGCTTTGGGAGTTAAAATGGCTAAAAAACCTTACATTAAAGAGTTTATAGATTTATATCCTCGTTTTGAACGAAAATTTAAAACCTATGCTACAATTATCAGTCTTTCTGGAAAAGTTAAAAAAGGACTCATGGGACTAGGAGGTAAGAAATTAAAAGATTTAGGATTTTAATATTATTTAATATTTATATATACAAAAGAAAAGATTAGTTTTGTAATTGAAACAAAAATTATAATTATGAATCAATTTCGTTTACTCCTTTCTTTATTTTTAAGTATAACAATTATACTTTCACTTTCTGCTAGAGAAGGTATAATTTCAAGTAGTATTAATAAAAAAAATATGAATTGTACTACTGTACAAAGTCATGAAATATTAGATGGTTCAGCCCAATATAGAGTAGCTCAAAATACCGTAATTTTTGATATGTCAGGGGGTACAATTGGTTATAATACTATAACAGGTTGTGTACCATTTGAAGAAACTTTTACGGCATTAATAGATAATAATCCTACTCAACCTACTACATGGTCGTGGAACTTAGGAAATGCACAAATGGAAACAGGAAATCAAGTAACACCTAATTATACAAGTTCTGGAGAATACCAACTTGTTTTAGAAACAACAATTCTTGATTATGTTGTTACAAATATATGTGTTAATGTTACTGATGGTTATTGTGGAGATGTAGAAGAGGCAAGTTGTAATTGTGGAACTCCTGTTATAGGTGTATGCCCGGATCCTTATGTTGATTTTTCAGGAACAATTTTAAATTCTGGAACAGATACTGATTCTCAATGTTGGGATAATTTATCAATAGTCACTAATGGAGAATCTATTTCATTTTCTGTTTATGATGAAGATGTAGCAAGTCAAGATGATTTTCTAGGAACGTTTGTAGTAGAAATTACAAATGGAGAAGGAGAATATACTTTTAGCAGTGATAGCTTATCAGGAACAATAACCATAGGAACAGTAGTGAATAATGTATTATCTGAAAGTTTAACTATTACAGTATATGATGTACCTCCTATGCCTACTTTTAGTCAAAGTGGAAATACTTTAACAGCAACAAATCCAGATGCTTATGATATTCAATGGTATTTGGATGGAGTAGCTATTTCTGGAGCTACTATGACAACTTATGAAGCTACAGAGAATGGAGATTATAGTGTAAGTTATACAGATTCAAATGGTTGTACATCTACATCAGGATCAATAACAGTAACCGTAGTTAGTAATCATAATATTACTCAAAATGCTGTGGTTGGAAAAATACAACCTAATCCTACTTCAGAACAATTTTCTATACAAGCTAATATATTAGAACAACATGATATTAATATAACTATATTAAATTCTATAGGGCAAAAAGTATGGGAACAAAATTATGCTGAACAAATAGGAGAGCAATTATATTCGATAGATGCTTCTTCCTTGGGGTCAGGAATTTATTTTGTACAATTTCGCTTGGATGATGGTTCTTTTGAAACTCAAAAATTAATGATACAGTAATACTATTTAAAACACGAGTCATCCCGAATTTTAATAACTAAAATTCGGGATGACTCATATTTTTTCTTATTCTTTATACTCATCTAATAAAGATAATTCAAAGGCAATACGATGATGCCAATCTTTTTGTTTTTCTTTATCTAAACTATGATGTGTTGAAAAATCATAAGCTTGTTGAGTAACTTCCCAGTTGTGTAAATATTTTTTGATATACTGCTCAAATTCTTCTTCTTCACCACATCTAAAATCTTGTTCTGATAATAATTTTCTTAATTTTCTAGCATGTAATTCTGTAACATCGAAGTGTAATTGTTCATGAGCTAAATGATAATCTGTTCTCGCTTCATTTTTTACCCATGATTCTTTCATTTCAAAATAGGCACGTACTTTATAAATAATACGTCCATCTTTACACCCTCGATAGTGTACAATTCCAGAAGAAGTTAAAGCAGAAATATCTCTATTAGAATAATCAAATTTTGCATAGCCTTTAAAGTCATCCCATTCTAAAGGATTCGTTTCATTCCAATATATAATATCTGGAGTATCTGAACTGGTGTTTACAAATAAAAACCATAATAAACTAGCAGTTAATACAATTTTAAAAAATGATGTTGTTTTCATAGCTTTCTCAATTTTAAAAAATGAACGAAATAATTAGTCGGTGATTTCGTTTATAGGATCCCAAAACAAATTTTTAAAATCCTTAACTGCGTTTTGTTCAATAGTGATGTTTTCATTTTCTAATAATTCTTGCATCATAGTAGGAGTTGCAAAAAAATGTCTCCCTGTTAATTCTCCTTTTCGATTCACTACTCTATGAGCAGGAACAGGAGGAGAAGCAGAACCACTTTTATTCATTGCCCAACCTACCATTCTAGGTGTTACCGTTTCTAGGTATTGAGCGATGGCTCCATAAGTACTTACTCTTCCGTAAGGTATTTGACGAACTATGTCATAAATATCATTAGAAAATGATTTTTGCTTTTTATTTTTATCTACCTGCATTTATTTTGCCAAAAATGTATTTTTGAAGAATTTTTAGTAATTTATATAAGATAAACGCCAAATTTTATTAAAAAGATACAGTTTTTAGAGATTATTTTTATTTATGATATGAAAAGGACATTTTGATAACAGATGTGAACCCTAATAGTGTTCTTCATTCCAACACTCTTGAACAGCTTCTTGAAAAGGAGTATCTCTTATTAATTTCAGATATGTATCAGAGTTAAACTCTTTATTTTTAGAAGGAGAAACTTGTTGAGAATAAATTTTAGCAATGCCATCTATTCCAAATAATTCATATGCTATTTGTACTTCACAATCTAATTCGCTTTGCATTCGCCCTTGATTATATTTATAATGCGAAGCTGTTACCATTTGAATTTTAGATATAATAGTATGAGTTGTAGGAGAGTAATAATCTATTTTATGATTAAAAATATTATTACGTGCATATCTAATTTTAAACTCATCTCCATCTTTAAAAGGAATACCATTAGGAAGGGTAGGCTGCGATTTTGAAAGAACAGGTTTACTTACATAACGTTTCCCTTTATGATTATTATAAAAATAGAAGAATTCGTAATTACTATTAGCTGTTCGTTTGACTAATCTAATTTTTACTAAACTATCCATTCCTGTTCGAGCGAGTTGTCGTTCTAAAAATCCACTTCTGAAATAAAAAAATATAGCACTTCCAATAATCAAAAAAGCAATAAATCCAATAACAAAGGAAAGCCCTTGAATGGTCCATTTTCGATCTCTTTTTTGTTGTTTTATATTATAATCGGTTTGTGTTTTTTTATCAAACTTAAACTCATAGATATAGCCTTTCTTCTTTTTGATAATGAAAATTTCACATAATTTTTCATCTACAAAAAATTTATAAGATTTAGAATTATGAACTTTAAAATCTATATAAATAATTTTATCGTTATAATAAATTATGAGATTGCCACTATTGGGTCCATGCATAAGACCAATTTTATTATGACGCCCATAAGGCCCAACATATATCCAATAACGTTTATTCAAAGCAATAATATTCTATAATCTTATAAGGAAACATAAAGCTAAGGTTACAATTTAATTTAAAAAGTTTTGTATTAATTCTAATAATTCTTTAGGTTTTTCAGCATGAACCCAATGTCCAGCATCTTCAATTGTACGAATTTGAGCATTCGGAAATAATTGTTGAATCTTAAAAATATCCTCTTTTTCAATATAAGAAGATTTTCCTCCTCTAATAAAAAGACTATCACAATCAATGGGTTCTCCGTCTA
Source organism: Saprospiraceae bacterium (assembly GCA_020630895.1). GTDB lineage: Bacteria > Bacteroidota > Bacteroidia > Chitinophagales > Saprospiraceae > JAHDCE01. The sequence goes on along the minus strand of JAHDII010000058.1, from coordinate 180 downwards.
TACTGGCTAATATTTCTTTATAATGTTGATGGATAGCTGATAAATTCATTTTCCAAGAATATCCTCCTTCTTTTTTTCGACTTAAATTTTTCAATAAAAATTGTCTAACACCAAAAGAATCTATTTTTTTCATTAATATATCTTCAGCTTCTTTTCTATTTTGTAAGGTATCCAAGTTTA
>JAHDII010000057.1:8074-14851 GCA_020630895.1 Saprospiraceae bacterium | reverse complement strand
TGAAGACGGATATCGATTATTTTCTGTAGATAATAATAATTATGATACGGCATATTGGAAAAGTGCTTTTTTAGGAATGGATTATGTACAAGATAAAAATTATGATACAAAATCATATATCGATATGTGTAGATCTTTTGCAGATGAAGTGATTAGAGAAAAATCAGGAAAAAAAGATCAAATAGAATTTTTAAGTGAATCTATTAATTATTTTGATTTTAATGAACATATCAGTGATGATGATTTTAAATCTACTTTATTTGAAAACGATGATAATTTAAAAGAAGAATTTTCAAATTATAAAAATCAATATCAAGAAGATTACAATATTTCTATCCCTGCTGAAATACCTATTTCTAGAGTAGTAGTTCAAAAAGAAAAAAAGAACATTAAAAGCTTTATCCAACTAGATACAGGTGTTCAGCTCAAACTAGACATGAAAGATATAGAGACGACTAAAAATTTTATGGAAAAAGGATTTGATGCAGATAAAGGAATGCATTATTATAAAATATATTACAATGAAGAGCTAGATTAGTTGGTTCTCTGACTATTAAAGTTTTCTAAATGGAACACCTTATTGAAATCTTTTTTAAATTCATAACGTTATCTAAAAACAAAAAGAATATAGATTTGTAATAATAGATTTTAATTTTTGGATAGATTATTGTTATTTATATATGTGAAGAACAATTTGTTAAAGTTATTATCTTTTTGTATATTAGAGTATTAAATCACTTGGCAATGAAAGGGGCAATCATAAAAATTACTTATTTCATAACTTTTGTTATGATACCATTATACGTATTTTCTAATACAGAAAAACCATATAATGAACTACAAATAGTAGAACTACCTAAGGTGTTCTTAATTGGTGAACATGCAGAAGAATTTGATGCAGCTTCAACAGAATACCAACTTCAATTATTAGATGCTTGTAAACAAGATATGAATTTAGCATATTTTAAATGGCTTTCTATGCTACAACAAATGGAAAACTATGCTGAAACAATAGATTATGATATCAAAGGAGCTAAAATGTGGATAAAAGTATTTTGGGCTGCTGATGGTAAAATTGATCATATTGCGTACTACCTTAAACCTCATTCAAAAAACATGGATGTTGATAAATTAACAGCTTTCTTTATGAGTTTTATGAATCATTATACATTTCCTTTACAAGCAGAAGAAAAATTTTCTAATTATGGAAGTGCAACTTTTCCTGTATTAGCTAAAAGAAAAAAGGTAGAAGATAATAACTAAATCAGATTTTTAATTTTTTATATTCTTAATTTATTAAAATGACAAGTAAATGTCTAATAAATATGTTTATTAGACATTTACTTTTTTTTATACTCAAAAAAGTTTAATTTCATCAAAATTTTTCGATTTAACTAAACTTTTTCTTATGAAATATTTCTATACATTTCTTTTTTTGTTTCTTTTTCATTTTCTAATAGCCCAAACATCATTTAATAGTACTAACTTTTTTGATGGGTATTATAGTGGTGTAGCTATCGGAGTAGCTGATGTAAATGGCGATGGATTAGACGATGTTGTTCATCTCCAACAAGGAACTGATTTATATATTGAGTTTCAACAAAGTAATGGAACATTTATTACTCAAGCAGTGGGTAATATGGCTAATTCTAGTGAGTGGAGTATGTGCATAGGTGATGTTGATAATAATGGTTTTTCAGATATTTTTACTGGAGGAGCATATAATGGAATTAAGTTAGCAACAGCTAATTCAGATGGTTCTAATTATTCTATAGAAGAATTACCTGGACCAGGAATGTTTATTCAAGGCTCTAATTTTGCTGATATTAATAATGATGGTTGGATTGATGTATTTGCTTGTCATGATGATGCAGAAAGTAGAATTTGGGGTAATGATGGAGCAGGTGGATTTGTAGCACAAGATAATTGGATAGATATGGCTACAACACCAACTTCTGATAATTCTGGAAATTATGGAAGTGTTTGGTGCGATTTTGATAATGATGGGGATACAGATTTGTATATCGCTAAATGTCGTCAGGGAGTAAATAACCCTGATGATCCTCGTAGAATTAATGCTTTATATGTAAATGATGGAAATGGAAACTTTACAGAAGCAGCAGATGCTCATGGTCTAAAAATTGGGCATCAATCTTGGACAGCAGATTTCGCAGATTATGATAATGATGGTGATTTTGATTGCTTCATTACCAACCATGATGCAGAATCCCAATTATTAAGAAATGATAATGGATTTTTTACCGATGTAACAGCTACAAGTGGTATTAATGTTGCTATTACTCCTATACAAGGAATCATGGAAGATTTTGATAATGATGGTTTTGTTGATTTATTAATAGCTGGAGGAGATGAACAGTTTTTTCATAATAATGGTGATGGAACATTTACAGAATTAACAGGGCTTTTTGATAATAATGATATGGAATCTTTTGCTTTAGGAGATTTGAATAATGATGGTTTTGTTGATATTTATGGAGGTTATGCTGAAATATATACAAATCCTTCTAATGTAGATGATGTTTTATGGTTAAATGGAGGAAATAATAATAACCATTTAGCAGTAAAATTAGTAGGTGTTACAAGTAATAAAAGTGCTATTGGAGCAAGAGTAGAAATTCATGGAGATTGGGGAATTCAGATTAGAGAAGTAAGAGCAGGAGAAGGATATGGAATTGTGAATTCATTAACCCAATATTTTGGAATTGGACAAAGTTCTTCTATTGATCAAATTATTGTAAAATGGCCATCAGGAATTATTGATATCATAGATAATCCTACAATTAATCAAACAATTACTATTTATGAAAATAATTGTGTTGCTCCTGTTGTAGAAATCACAACAAGTGAAGGACCCAACCCTATTCTTTGCTCAGGTGAAAGTTTAGATTTAATAGCTCCTAGTGGCTATTCTTATCTATGGTCAAATAATGCTACATCTCAAAATATTACCATTACTGAGGGAGGAACATATCAATTAACCGTTACAGATAATAATAATTGTGCGGGTATTTCTACAATTAATATTGCAGCAGATCCTGTAGAAATTCCAACAGTAAACATTGAAGGAGATGTATCCTTTTGTCAAGGAGGAAGTGTAATATTAACATCTTCAGAAGCTAGTGCATATACTTGGTCTAATGGAGAGACAACACAAAGTATTACTGTAACAGAATCGAATACTTATAATGTAACGACTCAAGGAACTTGTACAACATTTACTTCTGAAAGTACAGTAGTAGATGTATTAGCTGCTCCTGCCCCAACAGCAAATGGCACTACAATTACGAGTCCTCAGTCTGTAGAATTAATGGCTACAGGAAATAATATAACATGGTATGATGCAATCACAGGAGGAAATGTTTTAGCTACAGGAGCGACTTACACAACACCAGTATTGAGTGCTACAACAACATATTACATAGAAGATGCTCATCAATATGGAGGAGAAGAATTTAATGTAGGAATGCCAAATGATAATGGTGCAGATTTTAGTGGTTCTCAATACAATGGAGAATTAATTTTTGATGCATTAGGAGACTTTACACTACAATCAGTAACCGTTTATACAGATACTCCAGGAGAAAGAACAGTTGAATTAAGAGATGCAGGTGGAACAGTTCTTCAGTCTGCTACTTTTAATATTAGTGGTCCTGAAGATGTACTTCAATTAGATTTTGATATTACAGCAGGAACAGGTTATATTTTGAGTACAAATGGAGCAAGCAATAATGCTAACTTTGGAGATAATAGCCCAGTCTTAAAAAGACATAACATGGGTGTGAATTATCCTTATGTAATTGATAATACTGTAAGTTTAAATGATTCTAATTTTGGAACAGAATATTATTATTATTTCTATAATTGGCAAATTAAACTTCCATCAGAAGATTGTATTAGCGATAGAACTCCTGTAACAGTTGAATATGATAATAGTATTAGTATTACTCAAATAGATGAGGTCAATCATATTAAAATGTATCCTAACCCCTCTAATGGTTTAGTGAACTTAGAAATAGAATTGATTAATACATCTGATGTATTAATATCTATTACAGATATTTCTGGTAAAAATGTAAAAGATATTTCTTTAGAAGTAATAAATGGGCATTCTATTCAGAACTTAGATGTAAGAACTTTAGCTAAAGGAATTTATACAGCAAAAATTATTATTAATGATGAGGTATATAGTCATAAACTCATTATTCAATAAAAAAAGTTATCCAAATTTTAGGGCGATATCAGAAGAAAATAAATAGTTATAATGAACTGAATAAGAACTAAATAGTTTGTATCACATAAAATGAAAATGCCTCGCTTTTACCAATATCGGTGAAAGCGGGGTATTTTCATTTTGGATGTTCCTTTAAATTGTTGATAAATATGTATATAATTTAAAATATTAAATTTTCAGACGCTCCTAAGACTAAATCAACGTCAGAAATTTCAGCAATTTCGTTGGATTTCAATTGAGCATATCAACCAATAACAATAATTAAATTAATGCTCTATAAGCATTGTTTTTCTACATTTTCTATCTGCAAAAGATCTTACAGAACAAGTATTCTTTATGACATAAATATCGACAGGTTCTTCAAATTCTACAATAGAATACCCTTTTTAAACTGTTTACTAATACGTAGAAGTCCTCAAAAATTAAGTTTACATCCTAATGAATGAAATGCCACTGAAAGAGGTGTTGAGATTGATTTTAAAAAGAACAAGCTAACTTCATTCACATCCATTCAATGTTTATTGTGACATGGTATATTAACAAAAAAAAGTGTTACACATCTCAAAATGGTGCGTCCTAATATTATTTAACTTAAACAAATTCACATTATGCTTGATTTAGCAAAACTCTTAGAAAAATTTCAAGAAACAATAGGAACCTATTTACCCGGGGTATTAGGAGCCTTAGTTGTTTTGTTTATTGGTTGGTTTATCGCTTCAGGTATTGCCAAATTAATTTATAACCTTTTAAAGAAAACACAATGGGATGATAAATTAATGAAAAATAGTCATTTAGATATAGATTCTAATAAATTTATTTCTAAAATGGTGTACTATATTTTAATGATTATAGTATTAATGATTGTCTTAGAAATTCTTGGCGTTAGTGAAGTACTTGATCCATTAAAAGATATGGTGAGCAAATTTGTATTATTCTTACCTAATATTGTTGCTGCTGGAATTATTGGCTTTGCAGGATATATTATTGCAAAATTAGTTTCTTCTTTAATTGGTCTATCAGGTAATTTCATAGATCAAATTGCCGAAAAATTTGGAATTACTCAAACAGATAAAATAGTAACTATTTTACGTAGAGTTGTATTTTTAATTATTTTTATTCCTGTTGTGATTCAAGCATTAAATGCATTAAAAATGGATGCTATTTCTCAGCCAGCAACAGAAATGCTAAGTCAATTTTTTGATGCAATTCCAAAAATATTTGCTTGTATATTAATTATTGGAGTATTTTATATTGGTGGAAAATATTTTTCTATTCTTTTAAGAGATTTATTAAAAAGTATGGGAACAGATAGCCTTGGTGAAAAATTGCAGTTAGGAAATATGCTAGGAGAACGTTCTTTATCTGCTTTAATAGCAAGTATTGTTTTTGCCTTAGTGGTTGCCTTAGGTTTGATTACAGGAATTGAAAGATTAGAGTTTAGTAGTTTGACAGAAATTTTAAATAGAGTTTTAGCAATTTCAGGTAAAATTTTATTTGGATTAGTGATTTTAGTATTAGGTAATTTTATTTCAATGACTTTATATAACATGCTAAATAAAGGAGAAAACAATCAGTTTATTGCTAATATTGTAAGATATGCTTCTTTGTTTTTATTCTTATTTTTAGGATTAAGTGAAATGGGAGTTGGAAATCAAATTGTAAATCTTGGATTTGGTTTAACTCTTGGTGCAGTTGCTGTAGTTATTGCTTTAGCTTATGGGCTTGGAGGTAGAGAAGCTGCAGGAAACCACATGGAAGAAATTTTACAAAACTTTAGAAATAAAAAATAAAGTCTAATAAATATTGCATGAATCATTCCTTATCAAGGGATGGTTCATGTTTTTTACTCTACCATAGGTTTTTTCTAAGAACGAGTAATATATTCGATTAGATTTTTAAAATCTTGATTAACAACCTCCTTTTTCTTTTTTTCAGTTGCTGCTGCTGAAAATTTTAAATGCATCGGTTCTTCATCTCTAAATAATAATTCAATATTAATATTCTGAAAAGGAAGGGGAGATATATTATCTTCTTGATGAGGAGCAATTAAACAATACTTTTGACAACGAACTCTCCATTTTTTCTTTTCAAATATTTTTTCATCAGAAAGATGAATAACATATCCTAATTCTAGTACCTTATGTTTTAGATGATCTAATAAATAAGTAACATCATTACAATTATGTTCTAAATCTATTAAATGAATCACAAAGCCTCTAAAAGAAGGTAATTTTAAAAAATCTATAGCAGAACATTGTTCACAATGTGTATTTTGTGCAGTAGTATAATTTTGATGAATATAGTGAAGCAAATGATTACTACAATCAGAATTTCTCCAACGGATATAGGCTCGTTGCTCATCCTCTGTTCGCTTTAATTGCTGATGATAAATAGGAAGACTACAAGACAACGAATTATCTTGTAAATTGAACCATTTTTTTATTTGTTGCCACCAATCCATTAATAATTGGAAAATTAAGTTAAACTGTATACTATTAATGTTTTAACTCTAAGTTTAGTTTAAA
>JAHDII010000057.1:0-7974 GCA_020630895.1 Saprospiraceae bacterium | reverse complement strand
ATAAAAATAAGAAAAAATATTTTGCAACCATTATTTTCATTCAAGTACTGTATAAAATAGATATAAGTTTTATTATTATGACTTATTTTTTAAAACAAATCTCATTGAGTATTATGCGAATTTTTATATTGATAGCTATTTTATCTTTGTTAAGTTCTATTTCTTATGGACAGGTTCAACTGCAAATTACGAAAATAGGAAAAAAGAAAACCATTAATTTTCAAGAAGGAGATGAAGTCATAATTAAATTGAAACAAGAAGATTCTTACAGAACTGTTGTCATTAAAAAATTATATGCTGAGGCCAATTTAATGCTTACAGATATGGGAACAATAGCTCTTGATGATATTGTCAAAATTAAAACGATAAAAAAGCAATTATTAGGAAAAATTCTTTTTTATAAATTAGGAATTTTTGGAATAGCTTGGGGATTTTTTTCCTTAGCAGCATTTTTATTTTTTGGAGAACCTCTTACTTGGTCTATTCTTATAGTAATGGGTGTTTCCTTTTTATTAGGATGGATGTTTAAAAGAATATTTAAACATAAAATTCATAAATTAGGTAAAGGAAGGAAGAAGAAATTAAGAATTATTGATTTTCGTCCTCAAACATAATTCGTCTAAACAATTATAGCTTATGACGAAATTCCTAGCGAATTTTATAAAAAATATTTAAGTTTGTATATATTTGAGAATGAATGTTTGAAATCAACATGTTGTAATCAACATTTTTAAACCATGATTTAAAATCAATTATATTTTACCCAAAAACGAGAATCCTCATTATGCGGGAAACAAATTTTATTAAACAAAAAAAAGATAAATGGATAGAACTGGAGCGTACCATGCAACAGACAAATCCAGATCCTGAAAAATTGAACGACTTATATGTTCAAATTACGGATGATTTATCTTATTCTCGTACATTTTATCCTAATAGATCTGTTAGAGTATATTTGAATGGTTTAGCTCAACAAATTTTTTATTCCATTTATAAAAATAAAAAAGGAACGGTTCGAAAATTATTCTCTTTTTGGACCAAAGATTTACCTCTTATATTATATCAATCTCGTTGGGAACTTCTTTTGGGAATTCTTATTTTTTGGATCCCTTTTATTGTAGGTTGTCTTTCGGGTTCTATTGGAGGAGATGAAGAATTTGCTAGGCAATTATTAGGCGATGAATACATAGATATTACTTTGGCTAATATCAGTTCAGGAGATCCTATGGCAATATATAAACATCAAACACCTATAACGATGTTTTTCACTATTTTTTTTAATAATGTCGTTGTTTGTTTTAGGTTTTTTATGTTTGGAATATTGTTTGGTTTAGGTTCTATAATAGAACTACTTAATTTTGGTTTATATGTAGGTTCTTTTCAATACTTTTTTTATGAACAAGGAGAGTTATTACAATCAGTATTAGGAATTTGGGCTCATGGTTCTATAGAAATTCCAGCAGCTATTTTGTCTGGTGTATCAGGAATTGTGATGGGAAAAGGTTTAGTGTTTCCAGGTTCTTATGGTCGATTACAAGCCTTTATTCTATCTGCTAGAAAGGGAATTCAAATTATGATAGGTACTCTTCCTTTAATTTTTATAGCAGCAGTTATAGAAAGTTATATCACACGATTAACAGAAACTCCAGATATTATACGAGCCATATTTATTTCATTCAATTTGTTTGTTGTTTTATTGTATTTTGTTATTCTGCCTTATATTGTAGGAACCAAGAATTTCATTCAAAAAATTCCACTTATTTCAGCTGTTACACTTATTGGAATGCTTTTGCTTACTATCCTATTATGGATGTTTGATGTTTCTAATCCTGTTTATATAGCCTTAATTGCTTTTGCTCCTATTGCCTTAATTGTCATAAAACTATTTTCTATTTTTGGATTATTTACACCTAAAAAAATAGAAGAAAAAGAAGATAAACTACAAACGGAAAGCAATTCTAATATTCGATTTGATCAATTAAAATCTTCTGGTGAAATTTTTAAAGATACTTTTATTGTCTATAAAAAAAATATGTCTAAAATTATAAGTATTGCTTTTATCACCGCAGCTATTTTTACTTCTTTTACATTATTATTTGTTCCAGGAAAGGCAACAGATATCTATGGGTTTCCTGTAAATTTTGAAGAATTTTTAATTGATTTATGGCACTTTTCTACAGGAGGTTTAACGGGAAATAGTATTTTTATAGGACAATTTTTTAATTATAATAATGGATTTATCTCCCCACATTTTATTACAAATTGTATTGTATATTCTATAATAACTTATATCTCTTTAACCGCAATTAAAAGTATATACTACAAACAAAAAAACATATTTAAAACTCAACAAACATTATCAAGTAAAATAGCCGATTTTCTAAAAGTAAGCGTTGTTGTAGTAATAGCTAATATTTTATTATTATTAGGAAATGAAGCAGGATTTTTTAATTTCTTACTTTTATTAATTATGCCATTTTTATTATTGTGGGCAGCTATTTTAGTATTAGAAGGAGTTAATTTATTTAAAGGATTAGGAAGAGCGTTTGAATTATTTTTAACTCGAGTAGGAAATTCATATCTCTTATACTTAATTTTAGGATTAATTACTATTATGGTATTAATGCTTCTTTTTTCACCTGTTATGTTTTTTATTTTAGATAATTTTGGAAATAATTTAAGAACAAGTCAAAGTGATATGGATGAACTTGTTATTGTTGCATTAATTTATATTACTCAAACAACATTCAGTTTAATCTTTTCATTAGTAGTAATGGGCTTTGGATTATTATATTTTTCTCAAATGGAAATTCGAGATGCCAAAAGTTTATCAGAAAAAATTCAAACGATTGGAATGAGAAAAAGAATTCGAGGCTTAGAGCGAGAAGGCTAAATTTATATTATCTTTACCATCAAGAAATGAATCAATATATCAAAATATTATTATTTAGCATTTTACTAAGTTGTATTAGTATTCAAATGAGTGTTGCAGAAAGTACACTCAAACAAGAGTATTTTGATAATCCTATAGAGAAAAGAGTTTTTACTAATGAAGTATGGAAAGATGCTGTTGGAAATATAGAATACATTTCGCAACAAGAAAAAATAAAACGAGAAAGAGAAGAAAGACAAGCTAGAGCAAATAGTAACTCAAATAATAACAATAATAATAACAGAACTCGTTCCTCTGGAGGTCGAGATTGGAGTTGGAATATAGGTGATGCAACTGCTGCAGGTTTTTTTAAAATACTACTTCTTATTTTAGGTATAATTGCCATTTCGTTTTTAATTTTTAAACTAGCTGGAGGAGAATTGAATCTTACCCAAAAAGAAAAGAAAAAAGAGAATTCTTTTATTGGAAATATTGATATTGAAGAAATAGAACAAAACATCCATAAATCAGATATGGAATTACTATTAGAAAAAACCATAACAGAAGGTAATTATATGATGGCTGTTCGAATCTATTACCTTTGGGCAATTAAAGAATTGACCAATAAGCGTCTTATTAAATGGAAAAGAGATAAGACAAATAGAGATTATATTAGAGAAATAAGAAAAACGAATTTTCATAAACCTTTTAGAGAAATAACTAGAATTTTTGAAAGAATATGGTATGGTAACCAAAATCAACTTCAAAAAAATGACTTTGCTATAATTGAACCCACCCTTAAAGAATTTATAAACGAACTCAAAAAAAGTTAGAGCAATTCATTTTATATCTTACTTATACTGCTACTCAAGGATATTTGTATAAATTTTCACCCTTATTTATTTGAATTAATCTCTTTATTTAATTAATTCATTTTTTTTTACGATTTTTACTTCAAATTATAATCTTCTAAAATACGTTTTTATCCTTTAGGAAAAATATATCAAAATGAAAATGTATCAAATATTCTTTACTTTATTAGTTGTTTTGTATTCAACTACAATAATTGCTCAAACAGGAGAAACTTGTGCTGATGCTATTTCTATTCCTTACTCAACAAGTTGGTGTGGAAATTATGACAACGTTGGTTATACAACAGATGTCTCACAAGTAAATTTTAATCCCATTGGAGGAACAAACTGTAATGATCAAGAAAATGAAATTTGGTTTTCATTCATGACTGGACCAACCACTTTTGATGTTGAATTTACAGTAACAGGTATGGCAGATGGAACTAATCCAGCTATGAACATGCCTAGAATCACCATAGTAAGAGGAGATTGTACATTATTAGAAGCAATGGCTTGTGCTGATGCAGATATCGGAAGTAATACCGTTTCTTTATCTGTCCCTGCTACAGATTTTATTCCCAATTTCCCACTACCTTATTATGTTATTATAAGTGATTGGTCAGATACTGCTCTTTCTAATGAAGGAGCTTTTGAATTTTGTATGGAAGAAATAACAGAAATAAATATAGAAGATGGAGCAGTATATACAGCTTGTTCTGGAGTATTAAATGATACAGGAGGACCAGATAATAATTATTCTGATGGAGAATCAATTACGGCTCAAATATGTCCTACTAATTTATTTCAATGCCTCTCATTAAATTTAAGTTATAATACAGAACAATTTGCAGATCAAATAACAATTACAGGTTATGTTCCTGCAAATACAAGTCCTGTAACTTTAGGTACTTTTAGTGGTGTAGGACAAGATATTAATATCTTAAGTACAGGATGTGTAACAATTGAATTTAATTCTGATGGCTCTATTACAGATTCAGGTTTTACTATAGAATGGGAATGTTCCTTAGATGATTGTTATGATGATTCCTTTACTGGTTGTCCTGAAGTAGAAGCATCCGTCTCTCAAGATACTATTTGTCAAGGACAATGTATAGATCTAACAGCAACACCAATTGGAGGTGGTTTTGAAACTACAGATTACACTTTTCAACCTATAGGATATACCCCATTTCCTTTTATTGGAGGTGCTCAAGTAATAGGAAATACAGATGATGTATGGTCTGGTATCCAAAACTTACCTTTTGATTTTTGTTTTTATGGAGGAACATACAATCAATTTGTTATTGGTTCAAATGGAGTAGTTTCTTTTGATTTAAATTATGCTAATGGAGGAAATGGTTGGGCTATAGGACAAGCAATACCTGGAAATAATGAAATTCTTAATTCTATTACTTGTCCTTATCATGATATAGATCCAGGTGATGGTGGTGAAATTTATTTTGCTATTTATGGAGAGGCTCCTTGTAGAGCTGCTGTAGTTAGTTTTAATAATATTCCTATGTTTAGTTGTAGTGCAGATTTAGCAACTCAACAAATAGTATTATATGAAAATACAAATATTATAGAAACATATATCGCTAATAAACCTTTATGTACAGGTTGGAACGATGGAGCAGCCATTCATGGTATTCAAAATGCTCAAGGAAATCAAGCAGTCGTTATTCCTGGTAGAAACTTTCCAGATCAATGGACTGCAACAAATGATGCCTGGAGGTTTTCTCCTTCTGGTGCAGCAAATTTTTCTACTACATGGTATGATTCAGATGGAAACATAGTAGGAAATGATGCTGTTTTAACAGGTGTTTGTCCTGCTGAATCTACATATTATTATGCCAATACTTCTTATGGAGGTTGTACGAGTAATGCCGCTACTGTAGTAGATTCTGTTTTAGTTATAGTAAGTAATGAAGGTGTATTTTCTTATGATATTATTGAGGATGCTCCAATATGTGCAGGTGAATCTATAGCAATTGGAGGTGCAGCAACTACTGGAGTAACTTATAATTGGTCTCCTGATAATACATTAGATTTGACGGATCCTGCTAATCCTATTGCCACACCAACAACAACTACAACTTATACTCTTACAGCCAATCAAGGAGGTTGTATGATTACTGATGAGGTAACAATTACTGTAGTAAATGATCCTACTCCTACAATATCAGGAGTATTAGAAATTTGTCCTGGAGCAAGCACTACATTAGATGCAGGTTCTGGTTATGCACAATATGATTGGAATACTAGTGAAACATCACAAACAATTTCAGTAAATACGACTGGAAATTATACAGTAACAGTAACATTAGCTTCTGGTTGTACAGGCATACAAACTGTTTCTGTAGGAGATGGAACACCTATAAATGCTCAATTGGTTTCTACCTCTCCAGTATCTTGTACTCCACCTAATGGTAGTATCTTAATAGAAGTTTTAAATGGAAATACTCCTTTTACTTATGATTGGACAGGAGATGCAATGGGGCAAGAAGAACTAGCTTCTAATTTATCTGCTGGAGATTATACTGTAACAATAACAGATGCTTCTGGTTGTTCTGTAACAATAGAGGCAACAGTAACGGCCTTACCTGCAATAGTAGCAGATGTAGATAAAGATTCTGTTTGTATAGGAGAATTAGTTCAGTTATCAGCTACTGGTGGAGATGGGGTCTATTCTTGGTCACCAGAAAACTTAGTAAGTGATCCAAATATTGCTAATCCTACAGCCAATCCTTTAGTTACTACAACATATTATGTAAGTCGTCAAACATTAACCGAAAATTTAGTATCAAATGGTGATTTTGAATTAGGCGATGTAGGTTTTACTACTAATTATGTATTAGGTGCTAATATTGGAGGTTCTTTTGGAGACCTTTCAGCTCAAGGAACTTATGGAATATATACTTCTCCTTCAAATGGACATTCTAATTTTGTTTCATGTGGGGATCATACTTCTGGCTCATCTAATATGTTTGTAGCAAATGGTTCTGATATCGCTAACTCATTTATTTGGTGTCAATCAATTGATGTGAATCCTAATACAGATTATAATTTTAGCGCTTGGTTAACCTCTGTAGTTTCAGATAACCCAGCAGAACTTCAATTTTCTATTAATGGAGATTTAATAGGAGATCCATTTGGGTTAACTTCTTCAACATGTAATTGGGAAGAATTTGCTGCAACATGGAATTCAGGAATAGAAACAACAGCTAATATTTGTATTGTAAATCTAAATACAGCAGGAGGAGGAAATGATTTTGCTATTGATGATATTAATTTTAGCTCGTTTTGTACTTTAGAAGATAGCGTAACTGTTTATGTTTCTCAACCTGAAGCTGTTATATTAGACGTTAATAATGATTTTTGTGGTAGCTGTCAAGGGAGTATTGTTGCGTCTTCAATCAATGGTTTTGGAGATTACACCTATCAATGGAGTGATCCTTTATCTCAAACAGGAGAAACAGCATCTAACCTTTGTGGAAATCAAGTATATTATGTAACAACAACAGATAGTTATGGTTGTACAGCTATAACATCTGCTTTTTTACAAGATTTAGGTAGTATCCCTGCTGAAATTGAAGGAGATCTAACAATCTGTCCAGGAACATCAACAACTCTTACCGCAGGACCAGTATTATATGATTCTTATATTTGGAATACATCTGAAACAACACAATCAATTACTATATCTACTCCTGGAGCATATACTGTTGCTGTTACAAGTGGAACATGTGTTGGAACAACATCTATTATTGTTTCAGAAGCAGATGTTCCGATGCCTGTAATAACTGGAGAAACTGAATTATGTGAAGGAACATCTACGATATTAGATGTAGGGAGTGGATATTCTTCTTATGAATGGAGTACTTTTGAAACAACACAATCTATTGAAGTAAGTACTTCTGGAATATATACAGCAATTGTAACTAATGATGAAGGATGTGTTGGAACGACAAGTATTACTGTAAATGTAGATAATTTGCCTCTTATTATTAATGGTAATACAAATTTATGTACTGGAGAAACAGCTGTTTTATTTGCTAATACACAAGGTGCTGTTACATGGTATGATGAAAATAATCAAAATGCAGGAACTGGAGCATCTTTAAGTATAACTCCTCAAAGTGCAGGAACTTTTACTTATACTGTTGTCGCTTTGAGCAATACGTGCTTTGCTGTAGAAACAGTAACAATTACAGTAGAAACAATGCCTAGTTTAACAGTAAGTGAAGGTCA